>PBVU01000011.1:0-12737 GCA_002728775.1 Verrucomicrobiales bacterium
GCCACCCCGATCATCCGATTAAACTGCAGACCCTCTCGAAAGGCCCGTTAACCGACCTGCCGCTGCGCGACCCATTTACGCTCAAGCCGCTTAAATAAGTGCTGTGGGTTGGACAACCCGGGTTGCATTCCGCTAGAATTGGGCGACCTTATGGTTAAGGCTTGTCATGGATATTGTCATTAAATGCCCGGCGTGTTCGATGGATCTGACGGTGGACGCCTCGGCGGCCGGCGCGCAGATCAAGTGCCCGCAGTGCAACACGCTTTTAATTGTCCCCAAGATCACGGCGGACGTCTCGCAGTCGCGCGGCTCGAAGCCCTCAGCCTTTGACAAGGACACGGGCATGGACGACGGAGCCATGGCCAAGCTGATGTCCGGCGCCCACAAGCGGATGACTCAGGAGGTGGGCAAGGCGATCGTCGGCCAGCAGGAAGCCATCGAGCAGATTTGCATCGCCATCTTTGCCCGCAGCCATGCACTGCTGGAGGGCGTGCCAGGACTGGCGAAGACCTACATGATCAAGAGCCTCTCGGAGGCGCTCGACCTTTCCTTTAAACGCGTGCAGTTCACGCCAGACCTGATGCCTGCGGACATCACGGGCACAGAGGTGATCCAGGACGACCCCGAGGGCCGGCGCAGTCTGGTGTTCATGCGGGGACCTATTTTCGCGCAGATGGTGCTGGCGGATGAAATCAACCGCAGCCCCCCCAAGACGCAGGCGGCACTGCTCGAGGCCATGCAGGAACACTCCGTGACCGTCGGTGGCAAGACCTATCCGTTGGACGAGCCGTTCTTCGTGTTGGCCACTCAGAACCCCGTCGAACAGGAGGGAACCTATCCTTTGCCCGAGGCGCAACGGGATCGGTTCATGTTCAAGATCAACGTGGACTACCCGCGCAAAGGCGAGGAGCGGGAGATCATCGCGCGCACGACAGGCGCCTTTACCGCCGAGGTGAAGCCGGTGATCACCGGCCGCGAAATCATTCGGTGTCAACAACTGGTCCGCAAGGTTCCCGTGCCGGATCATGTGACCAACTACGTGCTCGACCTCGTGCGCCATGCGCGGCCCGATGACGCGGAGTCGCTGGATCTGGCCAAGGAATACATCTCGTGGGGACCCGGCCCTCGCGCGTGCCAGCAGTTGATTCTTGGCGGCAAGGTGCGCGCGGTGTTGCGCGGGCGTTTCCACGTGACCATCGATGACATTACGGCACTGGCGCACCCCGTGCTGCGGCACCGCATCCTGCGGACATTTCATGCGGAAGCGGAAAACATTTCCGTCGACCAGATCATCACCAAACTGATCGAACAGGTGCCACGTGCCCAGGCCGACGAATCAATCCCGGTGGGCAAAGCCTGACGCCGCTGGGCAAACATTCATGGCGCACATCACGGACTACCTGAAGCCGGGCGAACTGACCTCCATCAAGTACCTTCAAGTGCTGGCCAAGCAGGTGGTGGAGGGTTTCATCACCGGCATCCACCGCTCACCGCAGAAAGGCGTGAGCATCGAGTTCGCCCAGCACCGCGAGTATGTGCAGGGAGATGAAATCCGCCGGGTAGACTGGAAGGTCTACGCCAAGTCCGACCGTTATTACGTCCGCGAATACGAGGAGGAAACCAACTTGCGCGCCACGCTGCTACTGGATTCCAGCGGCTCGATGGGCTACGGCGGCGAAGGTCGGATCAACAAGCACACTTATGCCGTCCGCCTCGCAGCCGCACTGGCCTACCTGCTGTTGCAACAGCGTGACAGCGTGGGGATGATTTCCTTCGACACCAAGCTGCGTCAATACATCCCACCACGCTCCAATGACGGCCATCTGCGCCGCATGCTTGAAGCGATGGTCGCCTCCGCTCCTGGGAACGAGACCAGCCTTGGCCAAGTGTTCCATTCCCTCGCACCCCGCATGGGACGACGCGGACTGGTGATGATTCTCTCCGATGGCTTTGGCGAAACGCCGGAACTGTTGAAGGCCCTCGCCCATTTCCGCTCAGCGATGCACGAGGTGATTTTCTTCCACATCCTCGACCCCGACGAGGTGGAGTTTCCTTTCCGGGATTGGACACGGTTCCAGTCACTGGAAAACGGCTCACAATTCCGCAAGGTCGATCCGCTGAGCTACCGTGCGGCTTACCTTGAGAACTTCCACCGATTCGAGGAGGAACTGCGGCTGGGATGTCGCAAGAACCGCGTTGAACTAGTGCCCATGCGCACTGATGAACCCTTTGACAAGGCACTGGCCGGATATATGAACCGGCGCAACCGGGTGGCCGCATGACCTTTCTGAACGGCATCCTGCTCTGGGGCACCGCGGCGGTCTCAATCCCCGTGCTAATCCACCTGTTCAACAAGAACCGCTACCGCACCCTGCAGTGGGGCGCGATGCACCTGCTCGACACGACCAACAAGGTCCAGAAACGCCGCCTCCGGCTGGAGAACTGGTTTCTCATGCTGCTGCGGATGATGATCCCGCTGCTGCTTGCAGCCTGCCTGGCACAGCCCCAAATCCTCGGAACCAAATCTGCGTGGAACTGGGTCATCGTCGCCGTCTTCGCCGGGCTGGCACTGGCCGCCATCATTGCCCTAACCCGCAGCCGGGCACCGGTGGTGGCATGGCTTTTTTGCATTGCCATTTTCGCGCTACCCGGCTGGGTGATTTGGCAGTTGGCCACATTCGACGGCAAAGGACGCTTCCAATGGGGTGACCGCGAATTGTCGGTTGCCTTGGTAATGGACGACAGCTATTCGCTGGAATATGAGGATGCCAGCGGCAAGCCCTTCGACAAGGGACGCAAGCTGGCGCTGCAACTGGTTGGGGAACTGCGCAAAGGATCGGATGTACAGGTCATCCGCATGCCAGGCGGCCCGATGTATTCCAAACCTCGAACGATCCTCGACAACGTGGCGGATGACTTGAAGGAAATGAAAGCGGGCTACGGCATGGCAGACCCGCCAGAAGCATTCCGGTCAGTCGCAAATCTGATGGCGCCGGGCAAGATGGCGCACGGCCAACGTGAGGTAGTGGTGGTGACGGATTTCCAAAAGGTCAGTTGGGGCAGCAACAGAGTAGCCGCATTAAATGAAACCCTGAAAGACATGCGCATGGGCCAGAACCCACCGCGCGTAACCCTGCTCCGCGCTGGCAAGGGGGAGAAAGATAACCTAGCCGTGATGTCGCTGGAATACCCCAGGCTCCCCCTCGCGCCCAAGCAGGAACTGCAGGTGCGGGCGGTACTGCAAAATTTCAGCAAAAAGGACCGGCAGGATTTACCGGTGACCTTCCGCGTGGACGGCCAGCCAACGGGTCCGCGCGGATCCGTGGCGGAGTTGGGTAAGGGACAAAAAGACGTGGCAGTGACCGGCCAGGGCGAACCCTTCAAGCACAGCTTTGAGAAACCGGGCACACATGTGGTGGAAATCGTGGCCGATCAAGACAAGCTGCGCGCTGACAATTCGTACCTTGCCAGCATCAAGGTGTGGGACAACGTGCCCGTGCTGGTGGTAGATGGCGAACCCAGCAAGGAATCCTTGGCGGGCAGAATCGACTTCAAAGGCGAATCGGATTTCCTGCGGATCGCGCTTCAGCCGTTCCGGGAGGTGAAATACCCGGGCATGACAGACCTGTTTGATGTGCGTGTCGTGGCCGCGGAGGATTATGATGCGGACGCCGCTAAGGACGCCCATGTGGTGGTGATGGCCAACGTACCGCGACTGACAGAAGGCAAGGGCGGCCAACTCGAAGCCCTCACTGACTATGTCAAGCAAGGCGGAGGCGTATTGTGGTTCATGGGCGACCAAGTGGACGTCGATTGGTATAACCAACACCTCGTACCGATGGGCCTCATTCCGGCGCCGCTGAAGGAGGTCAGAAACCGCGAGGGCGAACCTACACCTTACGCCACGGTGGACAGCAGCCGTCCATTTGAACACGCCGCACTGGAGATGTTCACCGGCCGTTCGACCATCACCTCGGAGATTCACCAGTGGATGACGCTGGTGGAGCAACCCGATGACCCGCCCTACAGCGAAATGGCACGGCTCTCGACCGGCGATCTGTACCTGGTGGAGCGCAGGATGGATGACGGCCGCGTGCTGTTGTGCACCACCACTTGCGATGAGGAATGGCTGCAGGGCATCCTACGCGAATATTACGTGCCGTTGATGCAGCAATTGGTGGTCTACCTCGCCTCATCGGTGGCGCCGGAACGCAACCTCTCCAGCGGCCAGCCGGTGGTGGCGCATTTCCCACCGGAAGAGGTGGGACAGGAGGCGGTTCTGGCCTATTACCGCCCCGAGGAGGTAGATGCCCTGACAGTCAAGCTGCAGGGGCGCGCAGGGGAAAAACATCACCTGAAGATTGCCGCCAATGGCGCGCGTGGCACAGTGCGTTTTGAAGACACCCAACGACCGGGGCTTTACGTGCTGCGACGGCCGGATAACACTGTGGAACATTATGTCGTGAACACCGACCGTGCGGAAAGCGACCTCACACCCTTGGAGGAATCCGAGATTGAAAAACTGGCCGAGGATTTGGACGTACAGGTAGTTGACTCGCTGGAGGACTACAAGGGAGCCGAGAATGACCGCGCCAGCGTGCTGGACATTTGGAAATGGCTGCTATGGTCCGTGTTGATTTTGTGCCTTGGCGAGCTTATACTGCAACAATGGATGACTCGGGAAAAAGCCTGATGCTGGCCGCGGCCCAGCCGAGCAACCCCGGCCAACCGGAGCTGCATTTCGCGGGCGACTTGACCCTGCCCGTGGCGCTGGGCTTGGGCGCGGTCTTCGCCGGACTCTCGTGGTGGCTATACCGGCGCGACCTGCGCGGGCGGGCGGGCTGGATGCTCTGGGTATTGCCACTGCTCCGCGTACTCGCTGTTCTCTTGTTGATGGGCACCATGACCGGCCCCGTGCTGGTCACCCGCACGCCCGTGGGCACCACCACGCGCGTGATGGTTTTCACTGACGCCTCCGCGAGCATGACCGTGGCCGACGAGCAAATGGACACCGACCGCAAGCTGCGGATCATGGAGCAACTCGGCTGGCTGGAAGCCGACCCTGACCGCAATGCAACGGATCCCGCCGTCGTTGCCGCCCTAAAGCGATTCGACACCACCCCACGCTGGCAACGCCTCCAACAGGCCCTGCTCAGTGGCGATGAAAGCGTGTTCGAGCAACTTGCGGCCGAGCATGACACGGACCTCGCCGCCCTGCAGGAAAACGACCGCCTGCTGGTGTGGCATCCCGAAATTCTCGACACCAATGGCGACAAGGTCCGCGTTCCCGCATCCTTGGGCGTGGAACAAACCATCACCAACAATTATCTCACCGACTTGATCACGGGCATTGACAAGCATGTCATTGCAGACTCCGAGGAAATGCTGGGTATCGACCTCGCCTTTCCAGCATCCAACCAAAAATTCGTGGTCTTGTTTTCAGATGGCCAACACAACGCCGAACCGCGCGCGCGTGACTTTGCCCGCCGCCTCGGCAACCGCGGCGTGGAGATGCACATCGTCGGCATGGGCACCACCCGCATGCCGCGCGATCTGGCCATCCTGAAGGTCGCCGCGCCGGGCAAGGTGTTCCCCAACACCATCGTCTCCGGCGAGGTGGTCATCAGTGATGGCATGCCCCCGGGCAAGCCATTCCGCATGATTATCGAGCACAACGGCCGAACACTAGTGGAGCAGGACCTCGTAACCACGGAGGCAGGCCGCCGCAACATTCCCTTTCGGTTCCCTATCGAGTCCATTGTAGAGGAACAGAAGCAACTGCAAAACAACGACCTACAGTACTCCAATCTGCCGTTGGAATTCAATGTCCGCCTGACACCTGTGGAAGGCGAGATTGACGAGGAGAACAACCAATCCGTGCTGCGCGTAAACGTGGTCACGGAAGAATTCAAGATGTTGATGGTCGACGGACGCCCACGCTGGGAACAGCGCTACCTCTACGCGCTGTTTGACCGTGATGAGCGCTGGAAAGTCCGCTCCGTGGTGGCCGATTCCAGCGGCCGGCAAGGCCTCGGTCCGCGCGGCAATGGCCCCGGACAATTTCCCGCCACGCGCGAGGCCTTGTTCGCCCACCAACTCATCATCATCGGTGATGTTGCGCCACAGATGTTTCATCCCGAGGAACTCCAGTGGATTCGCGACTTTGTCCAGTTCAATGGCGGCGGCGTCATCTTTATCGACGGCCACATGGAACGGCTCGTTAACTTCCGCGAGTCGCCCATCGGCCCATTGTTCCCCGTGCGCTGGACAGGCGCATCGGATTTTCGCAGCTTGGACCTGAAGCTCCGGCCATTAAGCGAGCAACCTGCAGTCCAGTTGATGTCCGACCCCGCCGCCAATGTGGACGTGTGGAATGGCCTCATGGGGCCACGCCGCGTTTCTCTGGTTAACAAGTTGGAGGGCGCGGAGATTATCCTGGAAGTAGTGGAAGGCAACCGGCGCGCCCCCGCGATGGTTTTTCGTCGTTATGGCGCAGGCCGCGTTTTATATTCCTGCATCGATGAAACTTGGCGCTGGCGCTACGAGGTGGCCGACCGCCATCACGAGCGCTTCTGGAAGCAAGCCGCCAAGTGGATCATGGAGGAACCCTTTGCCGTCTCCGACCGCTTCGTCAAGCTAGACTCTGGGGAACCCAGCTACGAGGTCAAAGAACAGGTTCGAATCCGCATGCGTCTGCGCGATCCCGCCGCCATGGAACGCCTCCGGCAGGCGGATTTAAAGCCCGCCGTCATGATTATGCGCAACGGCGAACCCTTGATGCGCCTACTCTTGGAGCCGGATTTCAATTCCGCCATGTACCGCGGTATCACGCCATCGTTGGATGGCGGTGAATATGAGGTGGTCCCAATTGTACCGGGCGTCCCTCAGGATCTGTTGAAGGCGCGAACCAAATTCACCGTCGCCTCCATCCCAACAGGCGAAATGGGCGTCCTCCATTGCAATGACAAATTGTTGCGGCTGATGGCCGCGGATTCCGGCGGAGAATATTATGCCGAGGAAGACCTCGCCCAGTTGGTCGAGAACCTCCGGCCGCACAGCACCAGCGGCGAGATCATCGACGAACGCAAACTTTGGCAAAGCTTCTGGGTGTTTCTGCCTCTGATCGTGCTGCTCACCCTCGAGTGGACACTGCGCAAGGCCGCCGGGCTGCTATAAAACCAAGTGATGGAAACTCACATCGATCCCGCCATTCGCCGCCAACTTGCGGCCTTTCGCGGTCGATGGAGGCTGCTGCTTTTGGGGCGCGGCATCGCCCTCACACTGGTCACGGCGCTGTCCGCCATTCTCCTAATGATCGCCGCCGACCTCGCCTTGGCGCTCGATGAAAACGCACGCGCATGGACCGCCAGTACGGTTTATGGGTTCGTGCTTCTTACCTTCGCCATTACCTGCCTGTGGCGCCCCCTGCGCGTGCCCGATGAACGCGGCCTCGCCACCCTCATGGAAAAGGCCGATCCCAATCTCCGCGACAATCTGCTGGCCGCCGTGGAGTTGAGCAATGTCGCCGAGGGGCAGGGACAGGATTCCACGATCTTCCGTGAACTGTTGCAGGAGGATGTCGCCCAGCGGATGAGCCAGGTTCGCGTGCCCACACTGCTGCCTTTCAACCTCATTGGCCGCTGGTTGACGGCGGCCTTTGTGCTGGCACTCATTATTGGAATCATCGGGGCCATTCCCGCCAGCCGAGCGCGCCTGTTGAGGGTGGCCGCCCCGTGGTGGGTCAACATTGGCAGTGCCGCCAGCCGCAATATTACGCTGATCGACCCCGCCGACCATGCCAACATGCGTGCCCCATTGGGCGAACGGCTGCCAGTGCTCATCGAGGTACGCAACATTGTTCTCCACGAAAACCCCTACCTGGAGACCGATGATGGCGAGGGCAACATCCGCCAGGTCATCATGAACAATGATCCCGACAGCAATGGCACCTCACGCTTTGTTTCCAGCGTCAAGATGGAATCCCGCGAAATGAGGTTCCGCTTCCATGCCGACCGCCACACTACCCACTGGTTCAGCGCCACAGCCCAAGAACCACCGCAGATTCTGGCCTTCACAAAAAAATACATCTTCCCCCCTTATGCCGGCTTGCCTCCAAAGGTCATTGAAAATGAAGCCGGGCAAGTCGAAGTGCTTCAGGGTTCTGATGTTGATCTTACCATCGAGTTGAACCAGCCCGTGGAATCCGCCAAGCTGGAGGTACAGTTCCCTCACATAACCAACATCGTGGAACTACTGCCCCCCGATCCCACCAAACCTGCCATCCGCGCCGCCACTTTTAATGCCGTCACTAACGGGCTTTATCTCATCAAGCTTGTCGCTCAGGGCGGACGACCCAATCGCGAGGATGACCAGTATCCCATCGAAGCGATTCCCGATGCTCTTCCTGAAATCAACATCACTGCGCCCGAGAGCGATATCAGCCGACAACCCGAGGACATCCTTGTCCTCGAGGCCGACGCCAGTGACGACGTAAACCTGAAAACAATCCACCAACTCATTCGCGTTGAAGGATCTGATCGCAACGCTTCCTGGGCCACCAACGTTGTTCAGCTTCCCAACCTCCCAGAAGCTAACGCCAGCATTCGCCTGCCCCTTGACCTGTTAAAACTGGATGCTCGCCCTGGCGATCGCGTGCTCACCCGGCTTGCGGCCGTGGACGTCAAGGGACAGACAAACCATAC
Organism: Verrucomicrobiales bacterium; assembly: GCA_002728775.1. Lineage (GTDB taxonomy): Bacteria > Verrucomicrobiota > Verrucomicrobiia > Limisphaerales > UBA1100 > UBA6614. The sequence goes on from PBVU01000011.1 coordinate 8,703, forward strand.
CGGCACACTGGCCATTGCCGTTCAATCGGCCGTGTTCGACACCGCCCGCATCGATGCACTCCAGCCCAAGCGCGAAGCACTCAAGGCCGCCACCGCCCTGCGCGAGGCAGTCACCGCAGTCCGCGCCATCATCCCCGGCAACCTCGAGCAAAAGGCTCGCGACGGTGCCCTCGGCGACCTGCGCAAGGCCGGCGATGACTTCAATGACGTCCAACCCAAGCTCTCCTCCAGCCTCGCCGCGGCCGACCAAGCACTCCTTCGCGCCATCGCCAAGGGCCGTGCCGGCCGCGATGCCGCCGAGTTGGCTCTGCTCGGCGCGACCGTCGCCCGCATGCGGCTGGACTGGTATGAGGCGCTCAANCTTCATCTCCCCGCCCTTCCTGCTNATCCCGCCNAACACCGCCCCGGCCGCGCCNAGCTCGTCTCCGCCGCCATCACTCAACTCGACCAATCCGCCNGCCTTCTGGAAGACGCCGCCCGCGGTCAACTCGCCGCCGACGAAGCCGCCGTGCTGCTTGACCATGCCGACTATCTCACCCACGCCCAGCGCCTCATGAACCGCGTTGCCCGCGCAGATGAAGGCAAGGATCCCGATGTCTGGAAACGCCTGGCTCGGCGTCAAAACGCCGCCCTGCAGGAAGTGCTTGCCGTCAGCCAACTCCTCACCAATGCCGCCCCCCGATTTCCAAAGAATGTCACGGCGAAATTTCGCACGGCGCACGCTGATTTGAAGGCAGCCAGCGAAACCCTTCAGCCCCTCGCACAGGCCATCCCACCCACACAGGCCCTGCTTGCCCCATCCGAGGCCATGCAGGATCAAGTAGCCCAAGTCGCCGAGATGGTACGCCCTGCCGCACGAAACCAATTTGATGAAGCCGCCAAGGCTCGCCGTGAACTGGAATCCGTCGTGGGTCCGCCAACCGTGCCTGTCGCCGATTTGCATGACTCCCTCACCGAACTGGTCAAAACCGACAACCCTTTAAACCGCGCCAGAGTTCGCCACCAGTGGAACACCGCCATCAAGCTGTTGCGCAAACGCACGGCGCTGGAAGGAACACGGCCGGACTCGGATCATTTGTTCCTAAAAGACCTGGCCGATGCCGCCAATGGACTCGAAAATCTGGATGAAATCGATGATCCTCCCGGCGACCAGCTAAAGGTAGTCGGCCCGTTGGGTAAAGCGTTGGAATCACTGGTTCTTTCGCATGAACTTACCGAGTTGGAACTCAGCCTCAAGGCGCTGGCCCAACATGAGCGCTGGGAAAGGCGCGCCACGGACATCAACACACTCCGTGCGCGCGACTGGGATTGGCAGCGCGAGTTGTTCCGGCGTCTGCCTCCCGCCATGCGCGAGGCCGGGCTGGGCGACTTGGCGGTGGACTTGATTGACAACGCCCGCGGCAGCGAGGCTTCCCGCGATGTCACCTTGGAGATGAATGAGCGAAAATCAAAAGGCGGTATTTTTGGGGTTGAAGAAAACCAAAAGTGAACGATATTGAACTAGGCATGAACATGATCGGATCTCCCAGGCAACTCCGGTTCACCGCCGCCTTGTGTGCAGCGGTGTTTTTAACTTTTTCAGCCACGGCCGCGGACCGCGCCCCCAAGGCTGTTGACGACAAGCTCAACAAGTTGAATGAGGATGTGCGAAAAGCCCGCGAATCCTCACGGAGCGACTTCGAGAACGCCCGGCGCGCCCTGCAGGTCGCCGCGCCCAAGCTGCCCGGCCAATTGCGGAAACTCGCGGACAAATTCCGCCAATTGCAGGGACAAACCTCCAGCAAGGCCATGCAGGTGGGTGAACGCAACCAACCGCAGGCGGACGCGGTGAAACAGTTGGCCAATGAACAGACGCAACTGGACAGCCGGCTGGAGCGGATCGAGAAGGCACTACAGCGCGACGCCAATGCGCAAAACATGACCACCAAGGACGGCCGTGAAAGGGCGCGAGATGCGGATGCCGGACGGGAAATGATCCGCAAGCCCGCCGAAGCCGCCCGCGAGGCGCTCGAGAAAGGTATCGAAGCCAAGAATGCCCCCGCGCAAAAGCAGTCCTTGGAGAAAGCCGCTGAGCAGCAGGACAAAATTGCCGAGGCACTCGACTTGTTGGCCCAGCATTTTGACAATCTGGAAGCCGGCGATCCCGAGGCCATCGCCGAAACCCGTGAAAAGCTGCGGCAAGCCGAGGAGGATCTGGGCATCAAGAAGGACATGGATGAACAGTTTGGCCAGCTCGAGAAATTGATGGAGCTGGCTGCCAAGAAGCCTGAGGACGCCTTAAAAGACCTTGAAAATGCGCTCAAAAACGACGCCAACATGAGGGAGGAACTGAAGGACATCGCCAACCAAACCGCCGACGAAGCCAAACAAGACATCGAAAAAGCCGCGCGGGAACAAAAAGACTTGGCCGGCCAATTCGACCCCATCGGCAATCTCACCGATGTCGCGCGCGAAATTGCCAAGAACGAAATCCCACCCATTCAGGAAAACGCTGAGAAGGGCAAGGCCGAGGCCCAAGAAGAACTCAACCAAGCTAGGGAAAATCTGGAAAAGGCCGCAGCCCAGGCGGAAAAAGCCGCGGCCCAAGAAGACGAACCCACCCCTGAACAAAAGAAGTCCATTGAAAACGCCGTTAGCGATCTCGAGAAAGCCGCGAACAATCTCGAAAAAGCCGCCGCCATGGCCAAGGACGCCGCCGCCAAGAACAACAATCCCGACGAAAAGGCCGCCGCAGAACAAGCCCAACAGCAAGCCGAGAAAGCGGTTGAAAAAGCCCGCAAAGCCGCCGAGGCCGCTAAGGACAACAAATCTGGGGCCAATGAGTTTCAAACGAAGGCGAAAAAAATCGCCGAGCAGGCCCGTGAGATGGCGGACAAGAAAGTGCCTGAAATTCAAAAGGAAGCCCAAGACGGCAATGCAGAGGCTGACAAGGAATTAAACGAGGCCAAAAAAGCCTTGGAGAAAGCTACTGAAAATGCTCAGGAAGCCGCCCAAGCAGCCGACCCAAAGGCGCAGGAAAATGCCGCCGAAAAAATGAATGAAGCCGCCAAGGAATTAGACAAGGCCGCGGAGCAATTGAATAAGGCCGCGGACAAAGCTGCCGAGGCACAGAAGAAGGAAGGCGCTGCGGATGACGAAAAACAATCCGCCGCCAAGGCCGAAAAGGAAGCCCGCGAGGCCGCCCAAAAAGCCCAAGACCTCGCGGAGAAGAGCGGAAAACCTGCGCAGCCTGACAATGCAGAGCAAGAAAAGGATGCGGGAGAGAAGGCTGGCGACATCGCCAAGAAAGCCGAGGAACTGGCAAACCAAGTTCCCGAGATCGAGAAAAAGAACGAAGCAGCCGAGGCTGGTGCCAAGGACGATTTGCAGGAGGCCAAGGAGGCTTTGGAGAAGGCGGCAAAAAAAGCAACCGAAGCACAGAAATCCGGGGGAGAAAAAGAAACCCAAGAGAAACTGGACGAAGCTGCCAAGGATTTGGAACTGGCAGCACAGGAGTTGGAACAAGCCGCCGAGAAAGCCGAGCAAGCCGCGGCTCAGGCCGAAAAGCCGGAGCAAAAACAGGCCGCCGAGGAAGCCCAGAAGGAAGCCGAGCAGGCTGCTCAAGCCGCCAAGGGGCTTTGCCAACAATGCCAGGGTGGCGGTAAAAAAGGCAGCCCAGCCGAAAAACAGAATGATTTGGCCAACAAGGTTGAACAAGCCGGGGCCAAGGCAGCTCGGGCGGGGCGCCATCAAAAGAGACTGGGTGAGCAGAACGGGGAGAAGATCGAGAAGGTCGGCGAAGAAACCCGGAAGGTGGGCGAAAAGATGGCCCAAGCCAAGGAAGGTGACAAACCCGCTGACGCTCGCAAGGCCGCCCAGGAAGCAGGCAACGAACTCGAAGACAAAAACAAAGAACTCGACGAGTTACTGGAGGAGCCAGAGGAAAATGATGAAGGAGGCAAACCCGGCGAAGGGGGCAAACCCGGCGAAGGGGGCAAACCCGGCGAAGGGGGCAAACCCGGCGAAGGGGGCAAACCCGGCGAAGGGGGCAAACCC
>PBVU01000012.1:0-11350 GCA_002728775.1 Verrucomicrobiales bacterium
GCGGGACGGGCTTTTGCTTCAACATGGGCCGGATCGGCTCCGCATTGTATCTTTTCATCGTGGCCAAGCTCGGCTGGCAGCCGGATCAAGCTGCCCTCTACATGGCGCCCGTCTTTGCCATCGGCATAGCCATCGCCTGGATAGCCCCCGAGACCCGAGATCAGGAATTGCCGGAGTAGGGCTGGGGATCAGCTTAGCGCAAACCCATCCGCCGGAAATTTTCCCATTCGCATCTCGTGTGCTCCATTGGCGCGGGTGAGTTCGTGGATGAAGATGAATTGATCGCCCACGTGTTGGGCGTCGATGTAGCGGAGGGAGCCGGATGCATGTGGGCTCAGGACGACGGGGCCTTCCGGAGAAAGTACTTCCCAGTGTCGGAGGTCATCCGAAACGGTTAGGCCGGTCTTCTCCTCGTAATTTTCGTGGTGGCCCGCACTGCCGTCATAGAATCCGTAGTAGCGGCCATTTAACGGCAGGACGCTGTTGATGCGTCGGCAATAACAATCCCAGCCATTGCCTTCGGGCTGAAGGACCGTGCCTTGCCATTCCCAGTCGTCGAGATTATTTGAGGTTGCTAATGCCGTGGCGCTTACGCATTCGCCAGTGTTGAAGATGTCCAGCGTGTCATGTGAGCTGTCAGTGGTGCTGGCCGTGCCTTTGGCCACACTGAGGAAAAGGTGATATGTTCCGGCCACTTCAATCAGCCATGGATCCTTGACGCCTTCCAGCCCCAGTCTAGCGGCGTCGAACAAGAGGTTTGTATTGGCAGGGTCCAGAGCCTCGATGCTGTCGGCCTTGTTGATGGTGGTGCACCAGCGGCCATCCTCGGGATTCACGTAGCTTGTGAAGTAGCGCCATTGGCCGTCCGTGCCGCGCTTGAGGCAGCTTTTCTCAATAGAGGCTGAATTGTATTGATCCTTGTTCACGGACCACACGTCTTTGAAGGTCTCAAAGTCTGTTGTCTTGGCAATGCGGGATTCACCGCCGCGGTCCGGCTTCACGCCACGCGGCCGACGGATGCGGTAGGTAAGGTAAGCAGCTTTTTCCGATTCCTCCCAGCACCAGCCGGGCGCGCCGACCCAGTAGCCTCTCTCGTCCCCCACGGGCTCACGGATGAGAGCGCCGTTCAGTAAATCCTGCTCAATTTTCAGTTTGTTCATTTGATGGTGGTTATCTTTTTTTTGCGGATGGATTCCTCGGCGGCAATGGCCAGCAACGTGCCGTCAATGCAATTGGCCACTGTGGTCAACGGCTGTTTTCGGGTGCGGATAGCCTTGATGAATGCGGGATGCATCTCGGCAAATCCCAAGTGTCCGCCCCAGCCGATTCCGCGCTTTGCCTTAATCTTGTGGATTCGCGGTTCTCCGTTGCGTTTGCCTCGCTGCCAATGGAGAATCTCCAGCCGGTCGAGATCAGTCTGCAGAACACCTTCCTCGCCCACCATGCCCATCTCCAAGTCTTCCTTGGGAGGTTGGTGTGCAAAGAGGCTGAGGTGCAATGTGCCGCGAGCTCCATTGTCGTATTCCCAACTGACTGTGGCATGGTCATGCACTTGATTGGGGCCGGCGATGACACGGTTGACCGCATTTCCGCCGAAGGCGGCGACGCGCTTGGGGCGGGCGTTCATCCACCAGTTCATCAGGTCAAAGTGATGGCAGTTCTTGTCCACCAGACAGCCGCCGCTACGCCGGCGGTCCTGGATCCAGTTACGGCTCTTGGGCTGGAATGGCCCACGGAATTCCTTGCACCAAGTCATTTGCGGTCGGCCAATTGCTCCGGCATCGGCGAGTTTTTTTAGTTTTGCGAAGTAGGGTGAGTATCTCAACTCGTGGCCTATCATCAGGACGCGATCAGATTTTTGTGAAGCTTTAAGTAGTTTGCGACATTCCGCTGGCGTGATGCCGACGGGTTTTTCGAGGAAGAGATGTTTCCCTGCCTTCAACGTCTCCAAGGCAAGCGGAACGTGTGTGAAATTGGGGGATGAAATCACCACCGCATCCAGATCGGAGGCAATCAGTTCGTATTCGTCTCGGATCAATTGCGCGTTCGGGGCGATCTCTTTCGCGCGAGCGATGTTGTCTCGATTATTTGCACAAATGGCTGTCGCGACGGCGTCGCGGCCGCAGTCTTCATGAAACAATCGCAAGTGGCTCACTCCCATTGCCCCGAGGCCGATAAATCCCATTTGCAGCTTGCGCGCCATGCGCGGGAGTGTGCGGCTAGTGCAGGGTGGGTTCAAGCATTGGGAGAGTCATCACCCAACATCCAGCGGGCAAGAGCGGCACTAATCATTTGACGGGGCTTCATCTTGGCCGTCAACTCCTCCCTGTGCCATTCGTCACGCATCTTGAGTGCGCCAACTGCGGCGCGGAATATCCGGCAGGTGAGCCCCATGGCCTTTGCACAAGTTGCCAGCGTCCGCTTTGGGTGCGCTATGACTTGGAGGCCATCAGGGCGGAATTTTCAAAGAAAGCATTGTTTGGCCGACCGCCAACATTGTGGCGTTATCTGGAGTTGCTGCCGCTTGAGGATCCAGCGAACATTGTTTCGCTCACGGAAACCATCACACCCATTCTGCCCGTGCCGCGGATGGGGGCGGAGTTTGGCTTGGAGAATCTGCTGGTTAAGGATGAGAGCCGGTTGCCAACGGGGAGCTTCAAGGCGCGTGGAATGGCAATGGCTGTGACAATGGCCAAGGAGTTTGGCCTGCAACGGTTGGCGGCACCGACGGCGGGCAACGCGGGCGGTGCTCTTGCGGCCTACGCGGCGCGAGCGGGAATAGAGTCGTGGGTTTTCATGCCGGAAGACACCCCGGCCATCAATCAGAAAGAATGTGTGTTAGCGGGCGCTCGGACGTTTGCGGTGAACGGGCTTATTGATGACTGTGGGAAAATCGTTCGCGAGGGCAGGGAGGCAATGGGGTGGTTTGATGTGTCGACACTCAAGGAGCCGTACCGCATTGAGGGTAAGAAGACAATGGGGCTGGAGTTGGCGGAGCAGTTTGAGTGGGAATTGCCCGATTGGATTTTCTATCCCACGGGCGGCGGCACCGGGTTGATCGGCATGTGGAAGGCGTTTGCAGAATTGGAGGCGTTGGGATGGCTGAAAAGTGGCAAACGGCCAAAGATGGTTGCTTGCCAGAGCGACGGGTGTTCTCCCATCGTGAACGCCTTTAATGCAGGCAATCGTCACGCGAAGCGGGTGGATAACGCCAAGACGGTTGCCAGTGGCCTGCGTGTGCCACAAGCGGTCGGAGATTTTATGATTCTCGACGCGGTAAAAGAAAGCGGAGGCATGGCAATGTCTGCCCCGGAAACGGATATTGCCAAGTGGATGCGACTGGCCAATGCGAAGGAGGGTATTGCGTTGTGCCCAGAGACGGCGGTGTGTTTGGGTGTGTTGAATCAGTTGGTAGAGCAGGGGAAGGTTGAGGCGAAGGATAGGGTGCTTGTTTTTAACACAGGTGCGGCGCAGAAATATCCGGAAGCTATGGAAGTGGATTTGCCGCGGGTTGACTTGGGCCAGTCAATCGATTGGGGGCGCTTCCGGTAAGTGGCGGGTTCCTCGGTCTAATCGTCACGGGGTTTTAGCTGCGGGAACAGGATCACGTCCCGGATGCTTTCCTGACCAAGCAGCATGATGCAGAGGCGGTCGATGCCGATGCCAATGCCGCCGGCGGGAGGCATGCCATGTTCCAGTGCCACCAGAAAGTCCTCATCGAGCTTTTGCTTTTCGCCGCCGGCCTGTTGCTCCAGGCGCTCCCGCTGCTCGATGGGATCATTTTGCTCTGTGTAGGCGGGGGCTATTTCCTGGCCGTTAATGCAGCATTCGAAGACCTCAACACAGTCTGGATCCTCGGGTGAAATCTTGGCAAGGGGGACCAGCTCCTTGGGCAAATGGGTGACAAAAGTCGGCTGAATGAGTGTGTGTTCCACCATCTTTTCAAACACCGCATTCGTGACCTCGAAGTCCTCACAGCCCCCCTCAATGTCGCCCTCGAGTTTCAAATTGTTCAGGGCCCGTTGGCGGCGTTCCCCGGGGCTAATATCAAACCAATCTTCGCCCGCAACCTCGCGTACAAGATCCTTATATTTTGCGCGTTTCCAGTTGGGTGTTAGGTCAATGGTTTGCGTGATGTTGCCGTCGGCGTCCTTTTGTTCAACGATCAGCGTGCCGAGGACGGATTGGGCAACATGGCAAATGAGGGATTGGCACAGATCCATCATTGTCTCGTAGTCGCCATAGGCTTGATAGGCCTCAAGCATGGTGAACTCAGGGTTGTGGCGGCGCGAGATCCCTTCGTTTCGGAAAATGCGGCCCATTTCATAGACCCGATCCATGCCTCCAACGAGTAGGCGTTTGAGAGGGAGTTCGAGTGCAATTCGCAGGAAGAAATCGCGACCAAAGGCGTTGTGATGCGTCACAAAGGGGCGCGCGGCCGCTCCTCCTGGAATGGCCTGCATCATCGGTGTCTCCACCTCGGCAAAGCCGCGGCCATGCATGAAATTTCGGATCTCGTGGAGTATGGCGCTGCGTTTGAACATCACACCGCGGACCTCGTCACTGGAAATCAAATCCAAATAACGTTGGCGGTAGCGCGTCTCGGTATCGGAGAGTCCATGCCATTTCTCTGGTGGTGGCCGCAGCGATTTTGTGAGCACGGTGAAGTCGCTCGTCTTGATGCTGATTTCCCCTGTCTTGGTAGTGAATAATATACCACGTGCCCCCACAAAGTCGGCGATGTCCAGACTCTTGAAAATTTTGAATGCCTCTTCACCCAGGTCGTTCTTGCGGACAAAGAGTTGAATGCTGCCGCTGGCGTCTTTGATATGGGCAAAGATAGTCTTGCCCATGACTCGCTGGGAAACGAGGCGGCCGGCTACGGCCACTTCGCGGTCTTCCTTGTAGTTCGCTTTGGCCTCGGCGCAGTTTTCGCTGGGGGCAAACTTGTTGCGGAAAGGGTCAATGCCCGCCTCGCGCAGCTCGGCCAGCTTGGCGCGACGCTGGGCGATCAATTGATTGGTATCATCCATGGACGCGTCAATGAAACGGATTGAGCGGTGAAGTGCAACCCTTGGGTTTGCCAGGTCGCATCGCGCAGGTTAGATTCCGAGGCGATGAAATTCACACTGAAATCCATTGTATATGGCCTGCTGGCCATGGTTGGCTTGGGGCTGATGACGGAAGCCGCCAAAGCCAAGGACCAGAAGAAAACCGGACGTGTGCTGCGGCACGTCGTGTGCTTTAAATTTAAGGAAAACGCCAAGCCCGCCCAGATTCAGCACGTGGAGCAGGAATTTGCCGCATTAAAAAAGAAGATTCCGCAAATTCGAGCTTTTGAGATGGGGACGAACAACAGCCCCGAGGGACTGAACAAGGGTTTCACTCATTGTTTTGTGGTGACTTTTGGCAGTGAGAAGGATCGGGAGGTCTATTTGCCGCATCCGGCCCACAAGAAATTTGTTAGCATTCTGAAGCCGATTTTGGAGGATGTCTTTGTNATCGATTTTTGGGCCGGNGGGGATTAGCCGGACCCGGAGGCNTTCCAGAGNGTGTAGCCCANNACGCCAATTGCGGCGACNAACATCAGNATNATGATGATGTTCATGATNTTGCCGCCGAAACNCTTCTTGGNCTTGAACGGCGACTCAATTTCTTCAGGCTTGGACTCCAGNTCATCGGGCTTGATTCCGGCGGGCGCGACTTGGATGAGTGCCGTTGTCCGCTTGGTTTTGTCNGGCTGAATGTGGCCGTTGCCAATTTGCATGTAAACCGAGGCNAGNCTAAATACGGTGCCTTCTGGAATGACTATTTCCCCCTGAATTTNCTGTTCATCGACGAAGGATCCATTTGTGGANTCGAGATCCTGNAAGACGACATTCCCACCNCTGACTACAAATTGGCCGTGGTTTCCNGAGAGNGAAGCATCAGGAATATGTATGGCGTTATCATCATCGCGACCNATGGTCGTAACGCCTTCCTGCAGAGGAAAGGATTTCTGCGGAAACCCTTCCGTTAGTATGTGGAGAGTTGGCATGCCTCGTATTGCCAAGCCTTCCTAGTTGGGCTGTCCCCTTATGACTCATATTTTTAGTGATGTCAACAGTTCATCCTTGACGGATGAAATCTCGAAATTGCCCGAAAAGTGACGAAGAATCGTGAGGTCCGGGGGAAGCTTCCGGGTGGTATTGAACACTAAATACGGGTTTATCGCGCAGCCGGAGTCCCTCGATTGTCTGGTCATTCAGGTTGATCCGGTCGACTTGGACACTGTCGGGCAGCGAATCAGGATCGACGGCAAAGCCGTGATTTTGTGAGTTGATCTCAATGGCGCCGGTGTCCAGATCCTTGACGGGATGATTTGCGCCTCGATGGCCGAACTTGAGTTTGAATGTGTTTCCACCCAGCGCTTGGGCGAGGATTTGGTGACCCAAGCAAATTCCAAAAATCGGCAGCCCCTTCCGGAGGAGTTCTCCGACTGCTTCAACTGCATACCCCAGCGCGGCTGGATCTCCCGGGCCGTTGGACAGAAAAACGCCCGCGGGGTTATGGGTCAAAGCCTGCTCTGCCGTCGTGGAGGCGGGAAGCACGGTTACATCAAAGCCATGGCGGCGCAGGCAGCGCAGGATGTTGTACTTGATCCCGAAATCATAAGCCACAATCGGGATATCCGCCTCCGAAAGAGAAGCCGGAGCCTGTTCTTGGCTGCCGTGGGGGAGGGTGAATTCGCTGCTGCTAATTTCCTTGCTGTCCCAGTTAAACGCATCGGTGTGGGTGACCTCCTTTGCATAATCTACACCAACAAGTCCTGGCCACTGCGCCGCTTGTTCCAAGGCACTCTCTTTTGTCGTTCCATCGGTGCTGATGAAGCCATTAAGTGCGCCACGGACACGCAGCTTTTTAGTCAGCGCCCGGGTATCAATGCCTTCAATGCCGGGAATGCCATTCTCCTCAAGATAGCTGGCCAAGGATTGCCGGCAGCGCCAATTGCTGGTGAGCGGCGAGTGTTCGCGCATGACAAAGCCAGCTACATGCGGCTGATAAGATTCAATGTCTTCGGGATTGACCCCGTAGTTGCCGATTTCCGGATAAGTCATGGTGACGATTTGCCCCTTGTAGGATGGATCCGTGAGAATCTCCTGATAACCGGTCATGGAAGTGTTGAAACAAGTCTCCCCGCAGGCCGAGGCGCGTGCGCCAACAGCCTGTCCTTGGAAAACCGTCCCGTCCTCTAGCGCCAAAATTGCCGTCATGAATGGCCTTGCGGCCGGGGGATACTGGGGGCGCGGCGTGAAACGGGTCAAGCGGGAACCGCATCAGGGCGGGCTACAACTTGTCCACCAACCACCGTATAAGTTGCCCGGCCACGCAGGCGCCATCCGTCGAACGGGGAATTGGCGGATTTGCTAGCATCAGTGTCGGCGTCATAGCCCCACTCGACGTCGAGGTCGATCACGGTTACATCGGCGTCGGCGCCGGGGGTGAGTGTTCCCTTGTTGAGCTTCAGCAGTCGGGCGGGGTTGATGGTGTACTTGGCGATAAGTTCGGGCAGGGGCAGTTTGCCGGTGTGGTGCAACTGCATCAGCGCCAAGGGCAGCTCGGTCTCAAGGCCAGTGATGCCGAAGGGGGCGTAGTCGAACTCCATGTCCTTCTCGTGGCGCGAGTGGGGAGCGTGGTCACTGGCAAGGATTTCAAGCGTGCCATCGCAGACACCTTCAATCACAGCTTGCCTGTTTTCCGCCGAGCGCAGGGGTGGGTTCATCTTGAAATTTGTATCATAAACAGGCCACACAGGTCGGTGATCTTCCGGCTGAAGCTCACGGCCGTCTTCCGCCCAGAAGTGTTCGCTGCCGCCGATGGCCGTATCCGTTAGCACGATGTGATGAATGCACGCCTCGCCGGAAATGGGCACGCCGCGTTTCTTGGCTTGCCGGATCAACTCCACGGATTTCCCACTGCTGATGTGTTGGCAGTGGATGTGTGTGCCGGTTAGCTCAGCCAACTCTATGTTGCGCGCCACAATCAAGTCCTCGCCGCTGGCCGGCCAGCCCTTCAGGCCCAACAACGTGCTCCAGTAGCCCTCGTGTATCACGCCATCGGTGACGATCGAATAGTCTTGGCAATGGTCCATCGCCGGGAGGTCGAACATCTTTGCGTACTCCAGCGCGCGCCGCATCAGCTCGTTGTTCTGTACGCAATGGCCGTCGTCGGTAATCGCCACCACGCCCGCCTGCTTGAGGCTGCCGATGGGTGCCAGTTCCTCGCCCGCGATGCCAATCGTGATGGCACCGGTGATGTAGACGTTCACTACCGCCTCGCGCTTGATCTTGTTCTGGATGAGCGCGACGGTGGAGGGGCTGTCGATGGTCGGCGAGGTGTTGGGCATACAAACGACGGTGGTGAAGCCGCCCGCCGCCGCTGCTGCCGTGCCCGTGGCGATAGTCTCCTTGGCTGATTGCCCCGGCTCGCGCAGGTGCACATGCAGGTCGATCAATCCTGGGCAAACCAGCTGCCCGGCACAGTCGATCACCTCCGTATCACCCGGTGCCTCGGCATTGAGGCCGGCGATCTTATCGTCGGTGATCAAAAGGTCAGCGACCTCATCGAGGCTGTTGGCGGGGTCAATCACGCGCCCGCCTTGGAGTAACAACGAACTCATCGAGCGCCGACCATACCCATTGCCCAATTGACAACGCAAGTGCGCAGGCTAAACTGCCGCCGGTCGCGGGTGTTGTGTAATGGTAAGACCCTAGCCTTCCAAGCTAGAGATACGGGTTCGATTCCCGTCACCCGCTCCAAGTTCGATTTCCTTTGTTTGCAATTCTTCTCAAGTACTCTGCTTTGATATGGGAGCGATATATGATCCAAGCGACAAGAAAGGCTATTAGTATGGGAATGGGAAAATAACAGCGAGTAATACATCCCCTGCATGATTTGATACACTTGCAATTACTAATCCAAGGATTGAAAAAGGAATTCCAAGGCAACCGAAAAATAGGAAAATCTTTGACCAACCGGGCCTGTCCGGAGGGGGTAACTCAAGCCTTGGTCCAGCAACTAGTTTCGATTTTGATTTGCAAAAGGGGCAAACAGCATCTGCCTCGATAGGAAGCTTTGAAACCCCTATGATATTTCCACAGTCAGGGCATTCGCATCGGGATTGCATGGTGTTTAACCAAGTGCTGCCAAACCCTCGGTTTATCTGACAATGTTTAACGAGGTGTAGGCTGTTTCAAATCGGTCATTGAGTCTATATCATTCAGTTTGCGAAGCATCTTAATAGATAGCTCATTTACTTTTGCTCGAGACATTGTTTCTGAAAGTACGACATTCGTGCTCCAGCGAATACCCTTAAATAGAGCAGAGCAGGGGAGCTGGAGGCCGATGAGCCAATAGCCGCCATCCTCTGCAGGGCCGATGACTCCGTTATGTGTCTTAAGAGCTGTGGCTGCTTCATCAATGTCGAGAGCCGTAATCTCAGGGCAATCGGATCCAATCAGAATGGCCGGACCTCCGGCTTCAGTGAAAGCGCGGTGCATGCGTTCGCCGAGGTCACCGAGACCCTGGGGGGAGGCGGACCATTGGTTGCGAAGCCAGGGGCGGATTTCGTTGAAGGCGTTGTCAGGAGTGTAGCGCAGCTCAAGGTGGGGCAGGGGAGTGAGGTTGCCGAGGAGAGTGTCGACCATCTCGCGGTAGGCGGCGCAGGCAGCCTCGGGGCCGATGGTAGCGGCTAGACGGGTTTTCACTCGGCCGGGGCGAGGAGCCTTGATGAAGACAATGACGCGGGGCGTAGACATGCCTTGTTGACTTTCGGGGGCAATCATTGTGCCATCGGGCACCCCGAATCAACCTCGGCGTTACCGTGAAAAAATTTAACATTGGCATCATCGGCTATGGCTGGGCAGCGAGTGCCCATATCGACGCAATCAACAACACCGGCCTCGGGCAGGTGACGGCGGTATATTCCTCACGGCTGCTCGACAGCGACGAGGTGAGCGCCGCGCACGGCGGCCGCATCAAGACGTACACAGACCTCAAGTCGATGCTGAAGGATCCGTCGATCGACGTGGTGGACGTGACGAGTTACCCGTATCAGCACGCCGACCAGGTGGTGGCCGCGGCCCGGGCGGGCAAGCATCTCATCATCGAGAAGCCGCTGTGCCTGTCGAAGAAGGACCTGCGCCGAATGTTGGCTGCGGTGAAGAAGGCGCGCGTGAAGACGTGCGTGTGTTTCGAGTGCCGCTTCTCGGGCGAGTTCCTCACGTTGAAAGCCGTCATCGACAAGGGGCTGGTGGGGAAGATTCATTACGGCGAGGTGGATTATTATCACGGCGTCGGCCCGTGGTACGGCCAGTACCGCTGGAACACGAAGAAGGACGCGGGCGGCAGCAGCCTGCTTTCGGCCGGCTGCCACGCGCTGGACGCGCTGCTGTACTGCATGGGCTCGACGGATGTGGTGGAGGTGGTCAGCCACTCGACAAAGTCGAAGAACCGGATTTTCCAGAAGTACGAGTACGATACGACGGCGGTGACGATCCTGAAGTTCAAGGACGGGCGGCTGGGCAAGGTGGCTTCGGTCATCGACTGCCTGCAGCCGTATTATTTCCACACGCACCTCGTCGGCAGCGAGGGCAGCATCCTGGACAACAAGTTTTATTCCTCGCAGCTCGGCGGGCTGAACAAAAATGTCTGGAGCGAGCTGGGCACGCCGCTGGTGGACTCGGGCGACGTGGCGGACCATCCGTACCAGCAGCAGTTCGAGGTGTTCTTCAAGTCACTGCGCGCGGGCAAGAAAATGCCGCACACGACCCTCGAGGAATCCGCCAAGAGCCACGAGATCATCTTTGCCGCCGACCAGTCCGCCGCCACCGGCAAGCCCGTGAAGATTCGCTGAGCCATGCCCAAGCCCTCGGCCATCGCCATCGCGGCGCACCCGGACGACATTGAGTTTTACATGGCCGGCACGCTCCTGCGCCTGCGCGCGCGCGGCTGGGAAATCCACTATTTCAACCTCTCCAGCGGCAACTGCGGCAGCACGGAGATGTCACCCGCGCAGACGCGCAAGGCGCGAGCGCGGGAGGCGAGGGCGGCGGCGAAGATTCTAGGCGCGAAGTTCCACCCGAGCATTGCCGACGATCTCGAGATCATCTTCAGTGTCCCGTTAATCCGAAAGGTGTCCGCTGCCATCCGCAAGGCGCGCGCGTCGATCGTCCTCACGCACTCGCCGCAGGACTACATGGAAGACCACACCGAGACCTGCCGCCTAGCCGTCAAGGGCGCCTTCACCCACGGCATGCCCAACTTTAAAAGCACGCCGGCGGCGAAGACTTACGGCCACGACGTGACCGTC
>PBVU01000013.1:0-11415 GCA_002728775.1 Verrucomicrobiales bacterium
TCAAGGTCAAGGTCAAGGTCAAGGTCAAGGTCAAGGTCAAGGTCAAGGTCAAGGTCAAGGCCAAGGCCAAGGCCAAGGCCAAGGCAAGGACGGTCAGACCAATCCGGACTCCAAGGGTAATGGTGATGAAGGCCGACGCAGTGGGCAGGACGGAAACGATCCCCTGAACAAATTCATTTCTGGTAAGAGTGGATTCCTTAGCCTACCGGATCGCGAACGCCGCAAGGTGATGCAATCCATTGCGGAGCGTTATCCAGAAGAGTATGGTCCGCTGGTCCGCCAGTTTCTCATCAACATCTCTGAGCGAAAGAAATAAAAGTGAGTTTAGCCAGACATAGATTGGCTGCCATCAGCTTGGTTGTTGCGTTGAACGTAACAACATGGGCTGAGGAGCCGGGGGCAGGGAAAATAACCCCACCGGGCGTGGACAAAGTCAAGGTGGATGCACAGACGGAGCGGGTGATTGAAGGGTCACTCAAATGGCTCGCGCAGCAACAACGGATCGACCCCAAGGACAAGGATGTCGGTTACTGGGGGACAAGCCGTGAGGAATCGCGTTATCCGACCGCGATGACGGGCTATACGCTTATGGCGTTCATGGCGGCCGGCAACCTTCCCGGCGAAGGGAAATATGGCAAGGTGGTTACACGGGGGATGAATTATCTGCTCAGAACCATCAACGAGGATACGGGAATCTTTGGAGCGAATGCTCAAGGCCAATATATGTACGGACACGGTGTGGCAACAATCGCCTTAGCCGAGCTGTATGGGCAGACAAAAGATCCGAATATCAGAAAGAAGCTCCAGTCCGTTGTGAACCGAATTGTAGCCAGCCAGAACAGCCAGGGAGGATGGCGTTACCGGCCGGTTAAAAGAGATGCGGATATTTCCGTTACGGTGCTGCAGTGTGTCGCCCTGAGGGCCGCCAAAAACTCTGGAATTGATGTTCCCCAAAAGTCGTTGGATAACGCCGTTAAATATGTCAAGGCGTGTTTTAATCCGGCTTCCGGTGGATTCAGTTATCAGCCTGGTAGTTCACCTGGGTTCGCCAGGACTGCGGCTGCAATTTATTCGCTACAGGTTTGTGGTCTGTATGATGATGACTGGGTGAAGAGTGGGTCGCGTTACTTGTTGAATCACTACAACGAAAATCAAGAGTGGTATGTTTATGGCAATTTTTATGCCGCGCCCGCGCAGTACATGCAGGGAGGTGCCGTTTGGTCAAAGTGGTATGGCACCATTAAGAAGGACATTCTCAAGAAATCAAGGCGGCAGGGAGACATGTATCGCTGGGATAATGTGGGGCGTGGTGGAGTAGGGCCGATTTTCAGCACCTCGGTTTTCACCATGATTCTGGCGATGCCTTACCACTATATTCCACTTTATCAACGGTAGGGCATTCTAACCGCTGCATTTACTTCTTGGTGGGATTCCAAATCAGCTTGGGGCCCGGACGCTGAGCCCCGTTTCCACACTGGCCAAACCGGTTGCTTCCCCAAGCCCAGAGGCTGCCGTCGTTTTTTAGCGCCAGCGTGTGTTGGTGTCCCACGCTGACAAATTGCCAATCGAAACCACCGCCGACCTGAACAGGAGAATTTGCGCCTTGGGTGTTGCCATTGCCAAGCTGGCCTTGGTCATTGGCTCCCTGCATCCATAAAGTGTCGTCGTCACGGATCAGGCCAATGTGAGTGCTTTGGGCTGATATACTCCTCCAGTTGAATCCCCACTTTTCTGATTTTGTGGGAACCCTAGCATCGGCTGAACCATTCCGGGTAATGAATCTTGTCCCGGAACCAAATGCCCAAAGAGAGCCGTCGCGCTTGAGTAGCCAAGTGTTTTCAGTTCCTGCCCGCGCCTGAATCCAGTCTATGTCACTCCCAATTCGCTTCGGTAACAAAAGCCGGGCACTGATGCTGCCATCACCGCATTGTCCCGCCTGGTTGCCTCCCCAAGTCCAGAGGCTGCCATCGGTCTTTAAAGCGGCGCAATGGCCTCCGCCTGATTCAAATTTCCACCAGTCATTGTCGATGCCAAGCTGCGCCGGTGTGTCTGGTTTTGGGGTTGATGCTTGTCCAAATTGACCCTCTAGGTTGATTCCCCAAATCCACAGGGTGTTTTTATCGGCCAACGCCATGCAATTATTGTGACCTGCCCGCACGGTTTTCCATTTTTGGCCGGGCTTGATGGTGACGGGATAGTTTCGATCGACTCTGGTGCCATCACCCAGTTGGCCGAATTGATTGTGTCCCCAGGCAACGAGTGTCCCCTTGTCATTCAATGCGACTGAATGATTCGCACCGCAACTGGCTTCGATCCAGTTTCCTGTTGCTCTTGGCTGAACGGGGCTTGGTTGATTGGCCAAGGTGGCATCGCCAAGTTGCCCAAAATTATTCCGTCCCCATGTCCACAAGGTGCCATCCTCGCGGACACCTAGGGAATGATGCCAGCCCGCGGAGACTGTTTTCCAGCGGGCATTCCCAATACGGGTGGGATGGAGCAGTTTGTTCGCTGTTCCATCGCCGAGTTGGCCCGAATTGTTAGCCCCCCATGCCCAGAGACTCCCATCCGCCTGCCATCCTATGCTGTGATTCGCACCAATTTCCACTCGGCGCCAGTTGCGCATGTTTCCGATTTGAATGGGCCGGATGGTCATTGGCAGGGTGGGGTCGCCCCTTTGTCCATCATCATTCCTGCCCCAAGCCCAGAGAGAGCCATTGTTGCTTAAAGCCAGCGAATGTTCAGCGCCGGCAAGTGCCTGGATCCAGATGCCGGGGATATTTACGGGCCGATTTTGAGAACCTTTGAAACCTACACCGAGCTGTCCGTGGTAGTTGTCGCCCCACGCCCACAACAGGCCATTTCTCTGCCAAGCAAGCGAATGGGTTGGCCCGGCTGAAATTCCGACCCAGCCTCCACCTAGCAGCCGGGTGGGGGCTGCCACTGCGCCGAAATGCCCCAGCCCCAACTGGCCGGAGAAATTGTTGCCCCAAGTCCATAGGCTGCCGTCTTTCTTGATGGCCAGCGAATGTTGGTCCCCGCAGGCGATTATTCTCCAATCACGACTCGAGCCAACCCGGACAGGATACAAATGGCGGGCAACGACGCCACCTCCCGGCAAGGTTCCCCAAGTCCATAGGCTGCCATCCCGTTTCAATCCCAGTGAGTGGTTCAAGCCACCAGCCGCAGCCACCCAGTTCGTGGCTGTGCCAACACGCGTTGGTCTGGAAGTGGTGCTGGTGCCTCCGTTTCCAAGCTGGCCGGCTAGATTCAATCCCCAGCCCCACAAACTGCCGTCCTTACGGATTCCCAAGCTGTGCATGTCCCCCGCAGAAACCGTTCTCCAGTCGTGATCAAAACCGATTTTCTTGAAACGGTCACAGTTTTTGAGAGTCCCATCGCCCAGTTGTCCGTGNTTATTGCCGCCNGTGCCCCACANGCTGCCGTCTGATTTGATTAATAGGCTATGAAAACGGCCAGCCGCCGCCATTGNCTGAGCNGGCTTTTGTTTGGGGGAAGGATTGGCGGTTTCGGTGGTTTTCTTTGTCAGCTTGGGGATGGTTGTCTTGGCCGGCGGTATGTTTGGCGGAGATTCCGGAGGTGTGCGCGGAGTTGCTCGCATCTGTGTGGGCAGTGAAGGAGGGGGAAGAGGCGCTACAGGTTCAGGTTGCTCTTCACCACAGCCGAGAAACAGCAGGCCGGCAATCAAGCCGCATAAAATGGATTGGCCCTTCATGGTTCCCCCCCCAGGCGCCTCGCTTTTTGCTTGCTCACGGCCAGTGTTGGAATCATGATCCCGCCGATTTGCTTCCCGGCACCGTTTTTAATGTACGGCCTTGGGGCTGAAAAAACAAGCGCGGAAGCCTTCATGCCTCGGTAGCTCAATGGTAGAGCAGTTGGCTCTTAACCAATTGGTTGGGGGTTCGAGTCCCTCCCGGGGTACCATTTTCCTTTTTCATTTCGTCTTCCTGGTAAAATATTTGCCGTCGGCGGCGGCCTGCCCACCCGGGGTAGAGATGGAATGACTGCAGAACAATACATCATCATTGCGTTGATCATTGCTACCTTTGGCATGTTCGCCTGGAATCGATGGCGGTATGACGTGGTGGCAGCTACGGCACTCTTTACCTTGGCGATTGCCGATGTGATCCTGGAGAAGGCGATGGGAAAACCCTCCAATCTCTTGGAGGAGCCATCGAGAGCGTTGGATGGTTTCGGTCATCCGGCAGTGATGACCGTTGCGGCTGTGCTTATCATCAGTCGAGCGTTGCGCAACTCCGGCGTGGTGGACTTGATTGCACGGCAGGTCTCAAGGTTTGCCGGCAATCAAACTCTTCATATTTTCAGCCTTTGTGTGGTGGCAGCGGTTTTATCCGCCTTCATGAACAATGTGGGTGCCTTGGCACTCATGCTGCCCGTGGCGCTTAAATCGGCTGCGGAGCAAAACCGTTCGCCCGGTCTGTTGCTGATGCCTCTGGCATTTGCCAGCATTTTGGGTGGCATGGTCACGATGATCGGAACTCCGCCAAACATTATTATTTCCAGCCTGCGCGCGGAACTCGTGGAAGGTGCGCAGCCGTTCCGCTTGTTTGAGTTCGCCCCGGTGGGAGGTCTGGTGGCCTTGGGGGGGGTGGCCTTTGTGGTATTGGTCGGTTGGCGTTTAATTCCTAAGGGTGGCCTAAAAAAACCAGGTACGGATGCGCTTTTTGCGATCAACGAATACATCACGGAAGTGCGAATCCCGGACGAGTGTAAGTTTATTGGCAAGACCATCGAGGAAGTTGAGGGCGAGGTTGGGGAGCGGATGACCATTTTTGGTTTCATACGCAAGGATGGCAAGGTGGTCTCCCCCAATCCGACCAGCTTGGTTCAGGCTGATAACACCTACTTGGTCAAGGCAGACCCGGTTGAGTTGCGCGCCGTGCTGGATGAATATGATTTGCGTCTTCCGAAGGATATGCGGCGGCGCATCGATGAGTTGCAGGCTGAAGACACAACTTTTATGGAGGTGGTGGTTCCGGCAAATTCGCCATTGGAAGGACGGGATCGGGCGTATTTGAGACGGCGCACATCCAACTCCATCGTCCTCATGGCTATTGCGCGTCAAGGTAAGCCCATCCGAAAACGCTTGGGCAAGGCTCGATTTAAGGTCGGTGATGTTCTTCTGCTCCAAGGCAGCGCGACCAACTTGGAGGAATTTATTACGCGGTTGAATTTAATGGTCCTGCAAAGCCGGGAAGTGCAGGTCGGGACATTTTCTCGTATTGGGGCTTCGCTACTTATCTTTGGTGGCGCAATAACCATGGGAATGATGGGTTTGCTGCCCACGGTTCTGGCGTTTTGGGGGGCGGTTGTCGTTTACTTGTTTAGTGGAATTCTGCCATTGCGCGATTTATACAGGGAGATCGACTGGCCGATTATCGTGCTCTTGGGAGCCATGATTCCTGTGAGCAAAGCGTTGCAGGACACGGAATGTACCGCTCTGATAGCGGTTGCGGTGGCTGATTTGTCAGGCGGGATTCCTGAGTGGATATTGGTGGCTGTTGTCATGGCGTTAACCATGTGCCTGTCGGATGTCATCAACAATGCCGCCACGGCACTCATTATGGCCCCCATCGGGGCGGGCATTGCCTTAAAATTGGGAGTTAGTCCGGACCCATTCTTGATGGCGGTTGCGGTGGGAGCTTCCTGCGCTTTCCTGACCCCCATCGGGCATCAATGCAACGCCTTGATTCTGGGGCCAGGCGGATACAAGTTTGGTGATTATTGGAGAATGGGTCTGCCGCTTGAAATCATCATCGTGGGTATGGGAACCCCTTTGATCCTTCATTTTTGGCCGCTGTAAGGGGCGAAAACCTTGATTGCTGAGCTTGGTTTGTGTTTATCTGGCCCGACCCAATGCAGATTTTCATCAATCGCGATGGCCAGCAGTTTGGGCCTTTCACTCTGGACCAAGTCAATCAGGGATTGGCCGCCGGGCGATTGTTACCCACGGATTTCGCTTTTTTTGAGGGACTGGCTCAGTGGACGCCTCTGAACCAGATTCAGGGTGTCATTATACCGGGCGCGCTTGCACCGATGGCTGTAGTACCGGTTGAGGAACAGCCGGCCGCGGCTCAACCTGAAGCTCAGCCGGTCGAGGAATCCGTCGCAGATGAGGAAGCAGTAGCAGCTGAGGCAGGACCTTTGGCTGAGGGAAGCGCCAAGAAGAAAAAGATTTTGATGATTGCTGGGGCCGCTGTTGGAGTGGCTGCCTTGGCCTTTGTTCTGCTGTATGTTTGGCCGGGGTTTTTAAATGAGGATGAAGGCGATGGAGCCGGTGCTGCATTAACGCCTTCAAGTGATCCCGGCAGCAATACTCCTCCAGCGCCACCTGATGACGGTGCTTCAACCGACGTATCATTGCCTGATATAAGTGGAATGGAGCCGGTTAGCTATTTCGGAGATATCAAGCCTATTCTTGAGGCTAAGTGCGTTTCTTGCCACGGGAAGGAAACCACCAAGGCCAAATTGGATCTCAGCGATGAGCAGGGTCTGGCAGCGGGCGCGGATGGTGAGCCGATCTATGTCGCAGGCAAGCCTGAGGAGAGTGAATTTGTATTGCGCATCATGGATGTGGATGACCCCATGCCTCCGGATGATGAGGAGCCGTTAACGGACGACGAGAAGAAAAAAATCGTTGCATGGATCAGTCAGGGCGCTCCGACTGACAAGTGAGGTTAGCGGGACTCGATTTGCTTATGTAGGGGCAACAGGTCCTTGTCTCGCAGGGCCATATCCTTGACGGAATCTCCCCCAATCTCAAAGGCCTGTGTGTAGTAGTCCATGGCAGTGTCTTGGCTCCCCAGTTGGCATTGGTAACAGGCTAGGTTGTAAGGGATGACCCAGATGTCCTGAAATACTGCCATGGCGGGCAGGAGTTGCTCAAAAGCCTCTTGTGTGCGGTTCAGTTCATGCAGGGCGTAGGAGCGATGAACCCATCCCGAGGATCGACCGGGGGCGCTGTGGGTGAGCGTGTCGGCAACCTGCACGCATTTTTCCCAATTGCCTCGCATGGATTCAACGGTCCACCGCATTTCCAGCGCATCAGGATGAATCTGGAATTCAGCTGCGATGGAGTCCAGTTCCTTGGCAGCTTCAGTGGTGTTGCCCAGTTCCAGCCAGCCTTGGGCGGCCGTAATTCTATGCGAGTCTGGCGCCTCTATGGGTTTCATGGGGAAAATTGCAAAATAGTTCTCATATTATAGTCGACGGCCACACGGAGTCGGGCCAGAATCAGACGCCCATGAAGGCTACCTACGGACAGCACGACCCGTTCGATTGCACGAAGGGACCATCAGTGGCGCAAGAATCTCATGCTCGTTCGATGAGCATCAAGCAAACCTTGTACCCAAATTCATGAAGGACACACACGAGCCAAATTTTCGCGAAAACGTTGACTTAATGTTCGACCGCGCGGCCGCAACCCTTGATCTGCCCCTCGGCTTGGCTGAGCAGATTCGAACCTGCAACGCGGTTTACCAAGTGAAATTTGGAGTAGAGATTCGAGAGGGTTATCAGGTTTTTACGGGATGGCGCGCGGTGCACAGTGAGCATCGGTTGCCGGTAAAAGGAGGAATTCGGTATGCCAGTTTTGCCAATCAGGATGAGGTGGAGGCCCTTGCGGCATTGATGACCTACAAGTGCTCGATCGTTGATGTACCTTTCGGTGGTTCAAAAGGCGCTCTGTGTATTCGCCCAAAGGATTACACGGAGGATGAGCTGGAACACATTACTCGGCGATTCACCGAGGAACTTGCCAAGCGGGGTTTCATAAACCCGGGTTTGAACGTGCCTGCACCGGATATGGGAACGGGTGAGCGTGAAATGGCCTGGATGGTCGACCAGTATCAGCAGTTATATCCAAACGATATCAATGGGTTTGGCTGTGTCACGGGTAAGCCGGTGAACATGGGGGGCATTCATGGGCGTACAGAGGCGACTGGCCGGGGAGTACAATACGGTCTTCGGGAATTTTTTAGGCATGGCAAGGATGTTAAACGTGCCGGGCTGGAAGGTGGCTTGGAAGGCAAAAGGATCGTGGTCCAAGGACTAGGCAACGTGGGTTATCATGCGGCCAAGTTTCTTGCCGAAGAGGATGGGGTGAAGATTACAGCCATCTTGGAGCGCGACGGGGCAATTATGAACGAGGAGGGATTTGACATCGAGGCTGTGCATCTACACAAGCGGGAAACAGGAGGCGTTAAGGGAGCGCCGGGGGCACAGGCATTCGAGGAGAACGGTGCGGCGATGTTGGAGATGGATTGTGACGTGCTGCTCCCTGCGGCTATGGAAGGCCAAATTACCAGAAAGAATGCCGAGCGTATTCAGGCTCGTGTCATTGCTGAGGCCGCCAATGGGCCTGTGACATACTCGGCGGATCAGATTTTAAGGCAAAAGGGAGTTGCCGTGATTCCCGATGCATATCTCAACGCAGGAGGAGTGACCGTCTCTTATTTTGAGTGGATTAAAAATCTATCTCATATTCGTTTTGGTCGAATGGAACGGCGCTATGAGGAGGCAAAGGGGAATGCTTTGATCGATGCCATCGAGGAGGCAACGGGGAAGACAATTTCCGCTTCCATCAAGAAGCGCTTGGTGCAAGGGGCTAATGAACTGGATTTGGTCCGGTCGGGGCTCGATGACACGATGCGTTCAGCTTATAATCAAATCCGTGATGTGTACTTGACGCGCGAAGAGGTGGAAGATTTGCGCACGGCCTCATTTGTGGTTGCTATTGAGAAAATCGCGGCATGCTATCAAAGCATGGAACTTTAAGCTCAATCTACACCTTCAGATCTCTTCAAGGAGAACGTGGGCTGGCCACTGGTTGCATTTGCCTCAAACCTCATACGGGCAGACAAGACACATTTCTCAATGTGATCAAATATCTCGGCCACTTCTTCGGGCTTGTAGGCATAATTTGTCTTGTTTGACAGGTTGCCGATCAGGACGAGTTGTTTGGCAAGCTTGTTGACCCGTTTCTCCGCAAGGCGGAGAAATTTTTGTCTGTTTTTACTCGGCTTCATTGCTCGCTGGGTAATCTTTTGGTGCCGGCAGAAGATGTGCCTTGGCGGAGTTAACGCAATTATCAATGTACTCGAAAATCCGTTGGATATCTTCCGGACGGCAATCACAATTTTGTCTGACTGAAAGTTCTATTATCTTTTCCAGATTTCTAGAAATTCTATCAGCTTTTTTTACCGCCCGACGCACGAATCGAATGCGCTCTTGGTTAGGCTGGTCGGAAACTATATCAAATGTGTTCATATGGATGAACACCTAGTACATAGACAAAATTTACTTGTCAACAGTATATATTAATTATTTACTGAAAGCGCCAGAGATGTCCGGTGGTTCGGATGAACAGGGCGTCGTTCGCCACGGCGGGGGAGGCGAGCGAGCGTTCGCCTAAACTTTTCTTGGAGAGCACATTGAATTCTTTTCCGGCATCCACGACGTAAACCGTGCCCGCCTCGTTGACCACGTAGAGTTTGCCGTTGGCGAGGATGGGTGAAGCGGAGCAACCACCGCCCAGCCGTTCGCTCCAGTGCACTTCACCGCTTTTGGCATCCACGCAACTGGCGATGCCACCATCGGAAACCATATAAAGCTCATCGCCGGTGAGCACCATGCTCGGGGTGTGGGGTGCGCCCTTGGGAAGTATCCATTTCACGTGCGTCTCGGTTACGTCGCCTTTTCCTCCGAGCTGCACTGCCATGGCTTTGGCACGGTCGAAGCCGGTGCTGAAGAAAACCATGCCATGGCCGACCACGGGGCGTGGGACCACCGAGTAGCCGTCATAATTTACGCGCCAGATTTCCTTTCCATTGGCCGGATCATACGCGCCAATCATGTCGCTGCCGGGCAGGAGTACCTGTGTGCCGGTGGCGGTTTTGAGAACGAGCGGTGTGCAGAAAGAGAATTTCTTTTTAGCGTTCACGCTACGGTTCACTTTCCATGCTTGTTTGCCGTCCTTGGTATTGAGAGCGATGACGAACGGATCACGGGCGCCATCGCAGCTGAAAATAAGTTTACCGTCAACGAGCGCCGGCGTGCCGCCATTGCCGTGGACCGGGGGGTACTTGATGGTGTCATTTTTCCAGATCAACTTGCCGTCCAGACTGAGGGCAGCGGTGCCCATGTGGCCAAAGTGAACATACACCTGTTTGTCGTCGACGATCGGAGTGGGGCTGGCTTGGCTGTTTTTGCGGTGCATGCGGGGCGCCTTTTCAACGCCGAAAATGGGTGTGTTCCAGACGAGCTTGCCGTCAGCGGCGTTCAGGCACAGGGCATTGAGCGACAGGCCTTCGCCTTTTTCGATGGCACTGGTGAGATAGATTTTGCCATCGACAATCACGGGCGAGCTCCAGCCGCTGCCGGGTACGGGAGCTTTCCATTTCAGGTGAGGGCTGTCGGCACTGATGTCGACCGGCAGTTTGGCGTTCGCATGTCCTTGTGCGCCTGGGCCGCGGAATTGCGGCCAGTCGCCGGCCTGCAGGGTGGTGGCAAGGGCGAGGGCAGCGATCGCGAAAGCATTCTTCATGGGCGGAGTGTGGGCGGGCAGGCAGGGAGGGTCAAGCCGAGTGCGGCCAAAAAAGATTGTTTTTATGGGTGGTTTTTCACAACCTGCGCGGCCTATGTCCGTTCTTGAGATCAAGCCCGCCGACCAGTGCCGGTACGACATGATTGCGCTGGGGGAAATCATGCTGCGCCTCGATCCCGGCGATGGCCGCGTGCGCACGGCCCGGAATTTCGATGTGTGGGAAGGCGGCGGCGAATACAACGTGGCGCGCGGTCTGCGGCGTTGTTTTGGGCTGAAAACCAGTGTCGTCACAGCATTTGCTGACAACGAGGTCGGCCGGCTGGTGGAGGATTTCATCATGCAGGGCGGCGTGGATGTGGATTACATCCAGTGGCGCGATTATGACGGCATTGGTCGCTCGGTGCGCAATGGCCTGAATTTTACCGAGCGCGGGTTTGGTATTCGGGGCGCCAAAGGTGTGCCGGATCGCGGCAATACGGCCGCCAGCCAAATCAAACAGGGCGACATCGACTGGGAAAAGATTTTTGGTGAGGACGGTGTGCGCTGGTTTCATACCGGCGGCATTTATGCGGCTCTCAGTGATAGCACGCCGGAGGTGGTGATTGAGGCCGTGCAGGTGGCCAAGAAACATGGCTCGATTGTTTCATACGACCTCAATTACCGCCCCAGCCTGTGGGACAGCATTGGCGGCCAAGCCAAGGCGCAGGAGGTCAACCGGGAAATTGCCAAGTACGTTGATGTGATGATTGGCAATGAAGAAGATTTCACTGCATGTCTGGGTTTTGAAGTGGACGGCGTGGATGAAAACATTTCCAATATTGAGATCGATGCGT
>PBVU01000014.1:0-5827 GCA_002728775.1 Verrucomicrobiales bacterium
CCATTTTCGCCAGCCGGTCACATTCGCCATAGCTCAGGCCCATCACCCGGCCGACGTCGCGGATGACGGACTTGGAACCCATGGTGCCAAAGGTGATGATCTGCGCTACGCAGTCGCGCCCGTATTTTTCCCGGCAATAATCGATGACATCCTGACGGCGGTCATCGGCGAAATCGATGTCGATGTCGGGCGGGTTGACGCGTTCCGGGTTGAGGAATCGCTCGAACAGCAACCCGTAGCGGATGGGGTCGACGTTGGAAATCTCCAGTAGATAAGTTACCAGTGAGCCAGCCGCCGAGCCGCGCGCGACGCAGGAGATTCCCTTGGAACGGCCATGCCGAACAAAGTCGCCGACAATCAGAAAGTAGCTCACAAAACCCATTTTCTCGATGACGCCGAGTTCGACTTGTATGCGGTCGATGAGGGGCTTTAGGGCGGCCGCGACGGCGGGATCATTTATATCGGCCGGGTCGGAGTCGTCACTGGCCTCGTAAGTTGGGAGCCTGCCAGCGTTCTCGATGGAGTGGCAGACAAATTCTTCGCCCATGGCCTCGCAGCGTACGCCGTAGCGGGTATGCATCGCCTCGGCAACGAGATGCCGCAGGTAGCCCTCGCGCGTGTATAGCTCTGGAGGTTCAAACACGGGGTAATGAAGCTGACCCAGCTCGATCTTCACGTTGCACTGCTCGGCCACCGCCAGTGTGTTGCGCACGGCTTCTGGTGTATCTTTGAACAGTGCCGCCATTTCTTCCGCGCTACGCAGATAGAACTGCTCCGGCACATAGCTCATGCGTCGGGTATCGTTCAGGGTGGTCTGCGTGCCAATACAGATTAGCGCGTCATGCGCGTGTGAATGGGTACGCTCGACGTAGTGGACGTCGTTGGTGGCCACCAGTTTCAGGCCGAATTCCTGCGACCACTTGACGAGCTGTGCGTTCACCTTGGCCTGTTCAGGGATACCATGGTTTTGCAGCTCCAAGTAAAAATGGTCCGGGCCAAAAACTTGCTTGAACCAATCCAGCGCCTCGCGCGCCTTTTTGTCCTCGTCACGAATGATGGCCTGCGGGATTTCGCTGGCCAGGCAGCCGCTGAGTGCCACCAGTCCCTCCTTGTGTGTTTCCAACAGCTCCTTGTCGATGCGCGGCTTGTAATAAAAACCTTCCAAGTGGGCGGCGGTGGTCAGTTTGATCAGATTGTGGTAGCCGGTTTCATTTTCCGCCAGCAAGAGCAGGTGGTTGTAGCCATCCTTGCCAGTGCGGCTATTGGCTTTCTTCTCAAGCCGGCTCCCCGGTGCGATGTAGGCCTCGCAGCCAATGATCGGCTTAATATCTGCCCGTTGCGCCTTTTGATAAAAGTCGATCGCGCCGTGCATCACCCCGTGATCGGTGATGGCCAGTGCGCTGAAGCCCAGTTCCCCCGCGTGTTTCATTAGCCGGTCGAGCCGGCACGCGCCATCGAGGAGGGAGAACTCCGTGTGCAAATGTAAATGAACGAATTCCGCGCTCACCGATTGGACTGTACCGGTGGTTCTCAGGGTTGCCAAGGGGAGGTTGTTGAAAAGCTGTTGGGTGCCTTGATGCCTCAAGCGGTGCTTGCGTTTGCGGGACCTGTTGCGCAGGATAGGCACACCAACCGTATTCATGAGCGACGAACCGGATAACGTGCTGGATTTGGGCCAAGAGTTGCAGTTTCTTCCCGCGTGGGCGCAGGAGGATGCAAAGTCCAACAAGTATGCCTCTTTCGATGGCGAGCCGGAACGGCGTGGACGCGGCGGTCGAGGCGGACCGCGAGGGAAGGATAACCGGCAAAGGGACAACCAGAGGCGGAATGACCGTCCACGTCCGCCGCAGCACCGCGGTGGTAGGGACAAGCCAGATAGGCCGAAGGGCAAGGGGCCGCGCCGGGACAATCGTGATCGAATCCGTCCGCGGCAGGAGCCTCGCAAGGAGGAGTCGCTGATTGAGTTAAAGTCGATAATTGTGCCTTCGCCCAAGGGTGTGGAGTCGATCGCGCGTGAGATTAAGCTGACCGGTCGTGCGTATCCCTTGTTTCAAATTGCTCACCTGATTCTGGATCGACCGGAACGCTACTCGTTTGACCTGAAAGTGAAACGGAAGCCGGGCGGCGACCCCGTTCAGCGCTTGTTTATTTGCAAGATTGATCAGACCCCATGGCTGCGCGAAGAGGATGCGGTGCGTCATGCGTTAAAGGCGCACTTTGACAAGTTCTTTGAGACGCGCCGAACCGAGGCCGAGCCACCCAAGGGCAACTATACCTCCGTGGCCCAATGCGGGATCAGCGGTGCCTTGCTGGGGCCACCCAACCACCATGCGTATCAGGGACAGGTGGCGCGGATACATGCGGAGCGTTATTCGCGAATGGCGTTTGATGAATACAAGTCCAGGATTCGGATTTGTCATGATGAAGAAACCGTGCAGAAATGGGTTGAACAGGCGAGTTGGAAGACTGAGTTTTTAAGCAGGAATGAAGAAGAGCCTTTGACCTTTGCCGCCCGCGCCGATGCGGAAAGCCATTTNCGGGAAAACANGGTGTCGGAGGTGTGTGAGGANGTGGATGGCATAAGCCTGGCNGGGCCGGTGGCGCGTGAATTGCGCCACCCGCAGGCCATGGCAAANCTGCTGCGGGCCACGTGGCAGAGGCAGCGCAGGTATCCTTTGGATACTGCCACGCAGTTGAGCAAGCAATTTGGCGCGTTGGGGTTGCAGTTTTTTAAGCGTGACAAGACGGTGACGCATGTCTCGGTGGCGCGCCCAAATTATCTGGACCTAGAGACCTCGGCGGTGTCGGAAAGCATTCGCAGGCTGGTTGAATTCATCGATGCTACTCCGGAATGTACGCGCAGAAAAATTCTCGAAGCCTTGGCGCCCACGCCGGCTCCCACCGAGGGGGATGCCGAGCAAACCCCGGAGCAAGGCCAGTTGCTGGCGGACCTGCACTGGCTGATTCATCAGGGACACGTCATCGAGTTTTCCAACAATATAGTTGAGACGGCCAAGCGACCGCGGACCAAGGAAGAGAAGGAGCGGGCTCAGGAAGAGTCGGTTGAGGTGGAGGATAATCCCAATGACGAGGGCTCGGAAGAGGCCGGGTCTGCGCCTTCTGGAGATGACGGAGTGGAAGTCGCAGTTGATGAAGCGGAGGCTAAATCTGCCGAGGAAGATTCAGACTCCAAAAAAGAGGAGGCTGAGAGTTAAGCGAATCGCCTGTGTTAGGCTTCATCGAGTTTCCCGAGATATTCATGGGAGAAAAGCCCCGTTCCGTGTCCATCCGCCCAAAATATCTGCAAGGCATAACCTCCGATGGGCTGAATTTGGCGGACTTGAAAACTGGTGTCGTCCAGCTTTTTTTCAGGGCCCTTGTGGACATTGCCCAGCACATCCGTCTCGCCGGCGCATGAGGCGCAGGGGCAAGCTCGGCGCAGGACTTCCAGCTCGATAAATTGCTCACGCCCACCGCTCCACTTCAGCGCCAAATTGCTGCCAATAACCTGAACGTCGGCTAAATTCATTGAAATCAGTGTAACATATTCACCGACCAAACCCGTTCGACAAAAAACTTTGGCAAGGCGAACTTTTTTTCTTGCGGCAAACTTTTGAATGGATAATCTTCGCCGCGAAATTGGCAAACGTCTCGTTTGTACGGATAGAAATCATGAAAAAGATAAATTGGGTTGGGGCCGCTTTTCTGGGATTGGCGGTGTTATGGACAGCTTGTTCACAGGGCGGTGGTAGTGGCCAGCCCAGTGGCGGCGAGACGCGTACGGGCAAATTGAAGGTGGTGACCACCACAACGATGATCACTGACTTGGTGAAGCAGGTGGGAGGTGACTTGGTGGAGGTGGAGGGCCTCATGGAGCCGGGCGTGGATCCACACCAGTACGATCCCACAGCAGGTGCCGTAACCAAAATGAGGGCCGCGGACCTAATTTTCTACAACGGCCTGATGCTGGAGGGGAAGATGGACGATCGATTGGTGGAGATGGCCCGCGACAAGACCAAGCTTGTCTATGCCATCACTGAGAAGATTGACCGAAAAAAACTTCTGGAGCCGGAGGAGTTTGAAGGGCATTACGATCCCCACGTGTGGTTTGACCCGACGTTGTGGGTGTTGTGCGTGGATTTGGTGGTCGAGGGTTTGGGTGCTGCTGATGCGGCGAACAAGGCCAAATATGAGGCCAACGGCGAAGCGCTCAAGGAGGAAATCTTGGAGATTCACGAGTGGGCCAAGAGCCGCGTGGCCCAGGTGCCGGAGGGCAGCCGTGTGTTGGTGACGAGTCATGATGCGTTTAATTATTTTGCCGGCGCATATGATTTTGAGGTGGTGGCATTGCTGGGAATTTCCACCGAGGATGAGGCCAGCGCGGCTAACGTGACGCGATTGGTGGACCTGATTAAAAGCAAGAACATCAAGGCGATTTTTAGCGAGACGAGTGTTTCCTCAAAGGGCATTGACCAGATCCGGAAGGATGCGGGTGTGGAAAACGGCGGTGAGTTGTTTTCCGACGCGATGGGCAAGCCGGGCGAGATGGAAGGTCCGGAAGGAGCCCAGTATGACGTGGGCACCTATCAGGGCATGATCAAACACAACATCAACACCGTGGTGGAGGCATTGAAGTGAGAAATTTTGTAACGGCGATTTCAGTTACGGTTGCGGCTGTTGCCTTTGCGCAGCCGGTGGCGCCCGCGCCATCCATATGGGAACGAGACACACTGACAGGAGATTGGGGCGGTCTGCGAACCGAGTGGGCGGAAAAGGGCGTGGACCTGACGCTTGAGTATACCGCTGAATCGTTTGGCGTAGTGTCGGGCGGCACAAGCCGGGGTGCCGTCTACAATGGGCTTGGTTATGGCGCGCTGGATGCCGACTTGGAAAAAATTATCGGTTGGCGAGGTTTTAGTTTTCGTATCAGTACTATGTGGACCCACGGTGCCAGCCCCGGCAAGCACGCCGGCAACGAGTTGGCCATCAGCAATATTGATGCCTTTGACGGCCTTCGGCTGCATGAATTGTATCTTGAGAAAGAATACGGCGACTTGCATGTCAAGTTGGGCAGCCTTTTGGCCGACGGGGATTTTGTTCCCTCGATGTACCGGGAGACCCTGATCAATGATGCCTTTGGCCAGACCGCCTCATGGAGCGCCAATACGCTGAATGGCGGCCCGGCTTTCACGGCGGCTGGGCTTGGTATACACCTGCGCTACGACCTCTCGGAGGCGGCTTATGTGCAGGCGGGCGTCTACGACGGTGACATCTTTGATGATTCGGGGGGCGATCCCACCATCAACCAGCACGGCACTCATTTTGAGCTGGGGAATGGGCAGGGTTGGACGAGTCTGTATCAGATTGGCTACAATGGCTTCAATGTCTCTGATGGCACGGATTTGCCGGCGTGGTACCGGTTAGGTGTCTGGCATCATTCCGGAACTTTTGACAAAAACGCCGGCGGCACTGTCGATGGAAACAGTGGCATATTTTTCTCATTGGACAAGCTGCTGTATCGCGAGGATGGCGACCAAGGTCTCGGGGGATTCTTTCGCTATGGTGTGGCCAAGCGGGATCGAAGCCGGATTCATACCATGGTGGATGCGGGCTTGAGCTATACAGGCTTGATTCCTGGCCGCGATGAGGACATTACGACCTTGGGTTTTCTCCATGCCAAACATAGCGGCGACATCACCACAACCAAGTCCCACGAATCCCTTTTGGAATTGACCCACCAAATCCAAGTGAGCCCGTCGATATATATCCAGCCCGATATTCAGTGGATCAATCGGCCGAGTGGTGATAATAGTGTGAACGATGCGCT
>PBVU01000015.1:0-23260 GCA_002728775.1 Verrucomicrobiales bacterium
CACCAACACTTCTTCTTTAAATTCAGTGTCCTCTCCGGCTAGAACCGCCTTTACCACATTGGTAAATGAATCACTCGCGCCAACCATTAAAAGAGTTCGAAGCGCATTTCCACGCACGTCCATGTCATCATCATCAACCGCCAGGGTCTTCAAATCAACCAGAACCCCAGAATCTTGATACTGCCACCCCCCCCTAAATTACTTCATCCGCGAGGAATGGGAAGCAATTGCTTTGCGTGAAAATGACGCAATTCATGAATTGCCTGCGTCCGTCAACGACCTTTTCGGCCACGCTTGGGGCTAGCCAGTTTTTTATCAGCCAAGTCCATAATGTCCGCAGCAAATGCATCCACATCTTCCTCCGTAGTGTCCCAGGCGCACATGAGCCTCGCATCGCGGTCACCGTATAGGGTGTAAAAATGCCAGCCGCGCCGGTGCAGAGCAGCATTCAACTCCGGTGCCATGTCGATGAACACAGCGTTGGCTTGTGTGGGGTGCAGGAAACTCATTCCTTTCAATGCACGCCGCAATCGCCTAGCCATGCGATTGGCATGTACAGCATGCCGCAACCAAGCTCCATCCTCCAGCAGCCCCACCCACGGCGCGGCAAGGAAACGCATTTTGCTGGCCAATTGACCGGCCTGCTTGTTTTGCCAATCAAAGTCCGCGGCCAGCGCCTTGTCGAAGAAAACCAGTGCTTCACCCGCATGGGTTCCATTTTTCGTGAGTCCAAAGCTCAGGAGGTCAACGCCTGCCTTCCAAGTAATGTCCTTGGGTTTCACGCCCAAGCTGGCCACGGCATTGGCGAAACGGGCGCCATCCATGTGAATCTTCAGGCCTGCTTTACGGGCAATTCGACATAATGCCTTGATTTGCGAAGGCGTGTAAACCGTGCCCAGTTCGGTCGACTGGGTGAGACTCAACGCGCCAGTCTTGGGAAAATGCAGGTCCGTGCGCCGGGTGATGGCCGCCTGCAGCGCAGCCGGAGTCAACCTGCCGTCGCGTCCTTTTAAATAGCGTACCTTTGCGCCGCCACTGAAAAATTCCGGGCCACCGCACTCGTCGTTCTCCACATGTGCTGCTTCATGGCATAGAATGCTGTGGAATGACCGGCAAATGGTTGCCAGTCCCAGCGCATTGGCGGCGGAGCCCGTGAAGAGAAAAAAAACTTCGCAATCGGTTTCAAAAACACCGCGGATCAGATCACACGCGCGGGCGGTCCAGTCATCGTCCCCGTAGCCCGCGGCATGCCCGGAATTGGCGGTCTGCAGGGCGGCCCAAGCCTCGGGACAAATGCCGGCATTGTTGTCACTGGCAAATTGACGCGCACGTTTCATGATTCCGTTGCTGACATTTCCCGGGGGAGCAGACATAATCACGAAAGTGGCTGATTACCAAGTTGAAACAAATCCACGCACGCGCCGTTCGGGCTTCACCCTGGTCGAGGTGCTAGTGGTAATCCTGATTTTGGGGGTACTCATGTCCATCATGCTTCCCTCGTTGTCCCGCTCGAGCACGAAGATGCGGATTGAGCGGACCGTCAACAACCTTCGTGTCATCGGCGTATTCATCAAGGATTACCACCTCAACAACGAAGGGCTTGGCGCGCCGCACTCCGACGGCGGTTGCTGGAACACCCCCACCGACGGCAATCCCAAGAATCATTACTGGGGCTACCAGTACGGTGCGGACAAGGAGTTGTTCAACTCCCCCTTGACCTGGAACACGGTCGAGGAACGCTCCGATGGCTCGCGCGCCGATGGGCATAAGTTCGTGGACTTTGGATTCAACGGCGTTTGCGCCAAGTGGTCAGATGATGGCGCCACTTTTCAGGATGTGAAAACTGGCCTAGCACGCGATCTGGATTCATATCCATACCCCGCCACCACCA
The DNA here is from genome assembly GCA_002728775.1 of Verrucomicrobiales bacterium. Lineage (GTDB taxonomy): Bacteria > Verrucomicrobiota > Verrucomicrobiia > Limisphaerales > UBA1100 > UBA6614. Next base: position 1,892 of record PBVU01000015.1, read on the forward strand.
TCTGGGCCCATGACCATTCCGAGCCCATGATCGATGGCGACGGTGATGCCCCCTGCTACGCCTTCGGCCAGGACCAGAATGCGTTCAACAAGGGCCACGCTGATTTCAACCCGGATGGCGTTCATCGCGAAAATTCTGAACTGGCGCTACAGGAAATTTACCGGAACCTCGGCTCCAGTTGTGTCCTGTGGGCGGACGGCCACGTGAGCAAGGTAAGCATGGCCGAGGGTTGGAAGCCGGAATGGTATACCGGTGGCATCCCCGAGGCCCAAACCGCTTGGGAGGAACACGAGGGCGGCAAATACACGCAGCCTGCCCCCTACCCCTACGGCCAGGCGTACATCGGCCGTTTTTAATCCTCCAACAGTTGTTGCTTCAAAAATCTCCCGGCTTCTCCGGCCAGCTCCCCGGCCTCGACTGTCTCCGCCTTTTTACCCGCTTGACGCAACGCCTTGGCAATCACCGGCGCGCTTGCACCAGCCAACAACACGGGACTTGTTGGCGAAACCGCTCGCAGGTTTTCCCCTCCAGCATCCAGCGGTGAGATGGACTCCAGAAACGCGCGCGTCTTCGAGTCCCACTCTGTTCCAAACTCAACTCGCAGGGCGGGCCGCCGCCATTCCGGCGCATTTTGTATGTGCTCGGGCCAATTGGGAATCGCATCGTTCACCACTCCGCATCGGATAAAGGCATTAAACTCCGCCATAGCCAGCAGCGCCAGGCTGCCTCCCGCCCTGTCCCCCCACAAGGCCACGCGCTCACCGTCCAGTCCAGGCTGTTGGCGAATCCAATTCAGGATCACATTCAAGTCGCGAACTTGATGAACCCGCAGCCGGCCATTATCCAAGCTGCGATATCGGCTGCCATAGCCGCCCGCGCCGCGCAGGTTGGGACCCACCACGGCTATTCCATGCTGCTCCAGGAGCGGCGCCAAATGGCCGAGATGGGACGGCCGCATCTGCATGCCCGGGCCGGCCGGCAAAACCACCAGTACCGGACGCCGTCCCTTAAATCGTTTCGCGTCCGGTGTCCAGTAGACCAGAGGCAAAATCTCGCCATCGAAAGCGCGAGTCACTCCTAGGCCCGGTGCCGCATGCGCCTTGGGACTGTGACGCGTCCAGCGTGTGAGATTTTGATTTGCAACATTCAGGGAAAAAACATCGCCCGCGGAATCCGACGCACTGACGGAAAAGCCCAATTCGCCACTGCCACTCCGCCAATACAGATCGCGCACGACTCCACGCGGCACATCAGCCACCGGATCCAATTCCCCGTTTTTCAAGTCCAGCAAACGAAGCTGGCTGACGCCCGCGGCATTCACTACCACGGCCATCTGTCTTCCATTGGGTGCCACGGCAAACGCCTCCACATTCCATTTCAAGTTCGCGATTAACACCTTCGATGTCCCTCGGCGAAGATCCAAGCAGCACAACTGCTGAAACTCACTCTCCCGGTCCGACGTAAAATAAACCGCGTCCATCCCCGGCGAAAAACGCGGGTGCGCATGGGCCACCTTGCTCTGGCCCTTCGGAGTCAGCACCGACAGCGTCCCCGTGCCGGCATCCGCCAAGTAAAGAAAACTCTCCGCATCGGAAATCTCCTCACGCATGAGCATCATGCCGCTGTTGACTGCCCAATGTTCCAAGCTCCAGCCGCCTCCCGGCAGCGACTCCAATCGCCGGGCTGTCCGGGGGGCAAGGGGGTTGAATATCTCCAGCCCTAGCCCCTCCTTTCCCGGCGAACGCGCAAGACAGGCAACCTGCTGGCCATTGGGAGCCCAGAGCGCGTGGGAATAGGGCCGCTTGGCATCGGAAAGCAGAATGGGCAGCGGCTTTTCGGAATCCGCGTGTACCCGGAAAAGTTGCGGCCCAGCCTTTGGTTCCCTCGCGGCAAAAAGCACCCACTTGCCCGAGATGGGTTCAAACACCGCCTCATGCACCGGCCGACTGGAAAAGGTTAATTGCCTCGGCTTGCCCATCGGTTCAGACACAACCCAAAGCTGGCGGACGCCTTCTCCTGTCGCACTGATGAGGATCTCGCGTCGCTCCGGATGCCAGCCATGAAAACGCACCCCATCTGCATGCAGACCAACCTGCACACACAATGCAGCCACGCAAAACCAAACTGACAACCATCGGGACAAGCCCCCATCCTCAACAAGCAGCAGTTCAAGGCAAGCCATTCCTCCACTTGCGCCCGGCGAAGGCTTGGGCCATGCTCCGTACATGCCGATTGTGACCAAGCTGCTACACACCCGCTACCGCGTCGACGACCTTGAGCGGACTGTTAAATTCTATACGGAAATCCTGGGCCTCACGGAGACCCGCCGCCACAAGTCGCCCCGCGGTTCGGAGCTCGTTTTTCTATCGACACCAAACAGTGAAGAGGAGATCGAGATATGCTCCTACCCCAGCAGCGGCGGCGTGCAGGTGCAGGAAGACCTGACACACCTCGCCTTCCAGGTAGAGAGCCTCNAGGNNTTCGAGCAGCACATCAANGCCCACGGNGTGGAATATTCCGATGGNCCGCACATGAAAGACAACGGNGGNGGCTTCGCCTTCATCGACGCNCCNGAAGGCTACGAAATNGAACTCATCCAAAAAGCCCCCGGCGANANCGGGTACTAGACCTCCGGTCCTTCGGCCCCAAACCGGCTCACTGCCTTTACNGCCTCCTCAAAGAGCGGCATCACCCGGTTTTTNGCCAAGTACACTTGNTTGGCACTGACGCCAACCAAATCCTGCACTTCCTTAACGCTCATTCCCTTGACACANTGAGCNANGAATATCNTGAATTGTTGTGGCTTNATCCGGGGNTTGATCCGNTCCAGNGCNGTATGCAGCAAATGNCTGCGNTCCTCCTCATCCCAAACGGACTCCCAGTCACNCGCTGGATCTGGCATTCTCCGAATCTCGGTTTCNGATGACACCCGCGGCTGNCCCNGGNCCATGGGCGCAATTGGAATTTTACGAAAATGACTCGCCGCCTGTTGCTTGGCGATCAGGCAAANCCAATTCCTGAACTTNCCCTTTTTGGAATCATATTTAAACCTGCCGATATTTTGAGCCACCTTGATAAAGGTCTTCTGGACAACGTCCTGNGCATCGGCATGNNNCANACCTGAGTTCGTNGCCACCTTGTAAACCAGCCTCCAGTAAATCTCGTAGAACTCGTCCCAATCCTTCTTGGCCACACTGGTCATCCGGAGTTTATCCAGCAGTTCCCGCCTTGTCTTGGGAGCTTCCATCGGCNTTGATTTAACACCAATCCGTCAATTTCGTCCAGCCCACTAAGCACCCAAANCCNCACAAAAACAGACTCNTTCTGGTGNTGAAAAAAAATTTCNGNAAAATGACAGAAATCCGNGNCAGCCCCNGTACTATCCAATGAGAATAANAATCTGCCTTCAGGCAGTGAACAAACTAAAAAAGGACGAAAATGAAATTCTGGGCCAAAAAAATCACCCTTTTGGGACTCGCCGCCTTCGGCACANTTCTTGGGGACATTGCCAATGCNCAAAGNCGTTACTCACCCCANTTCAGCAGTCGTTACTCGTACTACGGCGGAAACTACCACATGAACCCCTATCAGCGAATGATGATGAATGCCATGCAGGCGCAGGAATCCGTCTCCCGCAACATGGGTTCCATGTTTCAGCAGGACGCAGCGTATTGGGCTGCGGTTCGTCGGAAACACGAGTACATGGAGCACGCCCGCCAGAATCAGGAACGCGCCATGGCGATGTACAAGCAAGCTCAGGAGATGTTGAAGAAAAACCCCTCTTATGCCTTCCAGTCGTTCCAATACAACCGGATCCAGTTCCCCATGCCCCANTTGCAAATGGGCTCCGCCATATCGCCCACCATTCCGACCCTTAGCCGGCGCTAGNCGCGCCACTCCGCTCCACGGTCAACTTGCCGTGGATCAAGGCCCCGAGCACCTGTGAAGTGTTGATAAACAAAGCCAACTCTTCATGGGTGAACTCGGCCTTGGGGTTGGTGGAATCCACACACGCAACGCCAATCTGCTGGGAGCCNAAGGCAATGGGNGCGTAAATGCCNCCGCAGATATTCAGNATTTTGATTGAGTCAGACGTCATCCCGCTTAAATCACGCTCCCAAGTAAATGCCCTCCCGGACGCCAAGACTTTCAGGGCCAGCGTGCGGCTAAACGCAGGCTCAAACACCGGGAAGTGCGCCCCAACCTCCAGCCGGGTATGCGATTCATTCAACAACAAGACCGCACCGCGCTCAGCCGGCTCCATGGTTTCCACAATCGCCTTAACAGCCAGCTCAAGCAATTCTTCCAAAGGTTTCTCAGCCGAAAAAATATCCGCCAATCGCCCAAACAAGCCTGACGAATGACTTCTGGTAGCCAACCGCGTTCTCTCGGTATCCCTCCAAGTCCATTTTCTCCCCTCACCTTCCTTCTCCTCATCATCCAACTCTTCCACTTCACCTTGCGCCTTTTCTTGAGCCACCACTTTCGCCTGAACGCAGGGGTTCAATTCAATCGACTCATCCAAGACTCCTATATCCTTCACAAGGTGAAAATCCAGCAACTCCTCCAAATCGCCGCCGCCTGACCCAAGGGAAATATCCGCGCGGTCAATGGTGAGCACCGAATCTCCCAAGGCGAAAGTGTCCCCCGAACACAAACGCGCCGGCATCGTCAACCGATGCCCATCCTTGAAAGTCCCATGCGTGCTCCCCAAGTCCTCCATCCAATACCCGTCAAGAGCTCGCCAAATCCTGGCATGTCGGCGCGACACCTTGTCATCCATCACAATTAATGCCGGAAAATCCCCCTTCACCATCCTCCCCACCAACACCTCATTCTCATCAAAGGCATAATGCTCCCGCTTGCCACGCACACAAACCGTCACCTCGATGCCGGGCATGCTTTAAAACTAGCCCCTTCCCGCGCGGTGTCAAAGGAAAATCCAGTTTTTAATGATTCTCCTTGGCAGCACAAACCGAGACCGAGAGCACCTTGGCCATGCTCACAAAGTCTGACAGATGATCCCCCGAAAATTGTACACTGGAATGGGTTGAGTCCACACAAACAACCCCTAGGCTGTTGGCCCCAAAACCCAGCGGCGCATACAAGCCTCCCTGAATATTCAATCTCTTGATAGAGGATGAAGCTGCCGCATCCGTATCTCTTTTCCAAACAAAAGCCGATCCGCTGTTCAGGGTGTTGATGGCCAACGTGCTACTGAATGCCGGTTTATATTCGGGAAAATGCGCGCGAAATTCCAACCGCGCCTTGAGCGAGGCGGAAGTGAAGGCACTATATGATCTTGAAAAGCGAAACTAATCGGTTTATGCGATGACCCATCGGATGAAATCGTTACCTTCCCTGGCCCTTTGGTTGTTACTTTCCTGTTCTATTGCGTGGAGCGACAATCCTCCACCCAATGTTCCCAAGCTGGATATTCGGTTTACGCAGAAGGGTTTCAGGACGGTGCCGGAGAATTTTGTGGCAGTATGCAACTCGGCGGCGATGGCGATTGCGCGGCATTATCCGGANCGNAAATTNAAGCCGATCCTTATCCCCAAGGCGAATCATGGTTATCCCGTGCAANTGGACNGGAAGGGNCCAAATGGGGAGTCNCGCATTATGCTTAGCGTCTCGGATGGCTGGGGCTGGGCNCAGATTGCCTTCCAGTTTTCCCATGAGTTCACGCATATTGTCATTAATCAGGATCAACCCAGTGCCGGGCCCAACCACTGGATCAACGAGGCTTTTTGCGAGGCAGCCTCGTATCATGCCATCATGGTGATGGCCAAGGAGTGGAGGACCCATCCGCCTTATCCAAACTGGAAGGGATATGCGAAGCACCTCGATTCCTACGCCGGCAATTACTTGAAAAAGGAGAATGCCAAGCCCGAGGGGATGGAATTTATCCCATGGCTGCGCAAACATGAAAAGGCGCTCCGGCTGGGCAAACGCTATCCCAACCGAGAAGTATACAAATACGTTTCCTATCAGCTTTATGGATTGATCGAACGGAACCCAAAACATCTTGCTGCCATCGGACTTTTGAACACGGGGTTGAAAGATCAGGCACTCACGACCCGGCAGTATTTGGCTCGCTGGAAAAAGGTGTTGCCCTCCACCCACAAGCCGTTTGCGGATCAAACGGCTGCTCTCCTTGGCTACCCTTTGTCTTCGCCGTAATAACAATCCATCGAGAATTCCATGTCATACCAAGTGATTGTTGTCGGCGTTGGCTCCATCGGAGCCGCAACTTGCTGGCGACTGGCCCGGAAAGGCATCAGGGTCCTGGGCCTTGAGCAGGGGGCACTGCCTAACCCCCTGGCCTCCTTCGCCGGGGCGACGCGAGCCATCAGGCTTTCATACACGGAACATCCGGATTATGTACCGCTGCTGCGCGGGGCTTACCGACTGTGGGATGAGTTGGGAGAGGAAACCGGGGATCAATTTCTGGTTCGAACAGGTGCGGTTTACCTTGGGAAAAAAGAGGGTTACATGGTGGGCGGCGCACTCCGGGCCGCGGTGGAGCACGGGCTGGAACATGAACTGTTGACGAGCGAGGAGTTGGCCAAACGTTGGCCCCAGTTTCAAATAGCGGAAGAGGATGTGGGGCTGTTCGAAAAAGAGGCGGGCTACGTGCTTTCGGAGAAGGCCGTGGGAGCCATGGTGCATCGCGCTCTACTGGCGGGGGCAGAGTTAAAGGGCCATGTCGCGGTGACGAATTGGCAGCCGGATGAGGATGGTATCGTGGTCAAGACAGACCAAGGGGATTTTCGGGCGGACCGGGTGGTCTTCGCGGCCGGGGCGTGGTCGGGAAAGATCTTGGGAGACTTGCAGACGCCCTTGAAGGTGACCCGCCAAGTGCTGGGATGGACTTGGCCCGAGTGCCCCTTGGATTTCACGGCGGAAAAATTCCCGGTCTGGGTGGCGGATGCAGGCGGCGGTGCGGTGCACTATGGATTCCCCCTGACACCGGATGGATCAGGTGGCGTGGGCCTAAAATCCGCGCGGCATTTTCCAGCCATGGAGGTCGATCCGTATCATGTGGCACGTGACGCGTCGGCGGGCGATGAAGAAGAAGTGCGGAATGGCCTGCGGCGTTTCGTGCCGAGTGGCGACGGGCCGCTCTTGTCCCTGCGTGTTTGCCTCTACACCAACACTCCGGATGGACACTTTATTGTGGATCAGCATCCCGATTGTGCGCGCGCAATCATTGCGTGCGGCTTCAGCGGGCATGGTTTTAAATTTGCCCCGGTGATGGGCGAGGTGCTGGCGAACCTAGCGACGGAGGGAAAAACGGATTGGCCAATCGGCTTTTTGGGGTTATCCCGTTTCGCCAAGTCACGCACATGAAAATTACCGGCATCAAGGTTTATCAGGTGGATTTGCCCCTGCACGAGGGATCGTACAAATGGTCCGGCGGCAAATCGGTGGAGGTGTTCGACAGCACCGTGGTGGCGGTGGAGACGGACGCGGGATTGACCGGCCATGGCGAGGTTTGTCCTCTGGGACCCTTCTATCTGCCAGCCTACTCAAAGGGGGCAAGAGAGGGCATTGGCGAACTGGGGCCGCACTTGATCGGCCAAAACCCAACCCGGCTCGGCCCTGTGAATAGGCTGATGGATCAGGCACTGCAGGGGCACCCCTACGTGAAAAGCGCCTTGGACATGGCCTGCTGGGACATCCTCGGGCAATCAAGCGGACAAAGCGTGTGCGAGTTGTTGGGCGGCCGGCATGGGGAGGACTTTGTCCTGTACCGCGCCATTTCCCAGCAGGAGCCGGAGGCCATGGCGGAGAATATTGCCGGCTACCGCGAGGAAGGATACCGCCGCTTCCAACTGAAGGTGGGAGGCAATCCCGATGTGGATATCGAGCGCATTCGGCAAACGCGAGCCGTACTGGAGCCCACAGACAAGCTGGTGGCGGACGCCAATACCGGCTGGACCCAGCATGAGGCAGCCCGGGTAGTCCGTGCGGTTCGGGACGTGGATGTGTATATCGAACAGCCTTGCCAGACCTACGAAGAGTGTCTGGCCATTCGCCGGAGAACGGATCACCCCTTTGTGCTGGACGAATGCATCGACAGCCTTCGCCCATTGATTCGCGGTCACGCGGATGGGGCCATGGACGTCGTGAACCTGAAGATTAGCAAATTGGGCGGCTTGACGAAATTAAAACAGGCACGAGATTTGTGTGTGGACTTGGGCATTGCCATGACCGTCGAGGACAGCTGGGGAGGCGACATCGTCACCGCCGCGATTGCGGCCCTGGCGCACGGGACACTACCGGAGCTGCTCTTCAGCTCCACGGACTTCAACAGCTACGTAACCACGAGCATTGCGGAAAATGCGCCTCAACGCGACAGAGGCAGGCTGAGAGCGAATGAAACACCCGGGCTGGGCATCGCCCCCCGGCTAGAGGTGCTGGGCAAGCCGGTCCTCGAACTGTAGCCACGCCGCGGCGGACACTTCATTTAGGCATTGCCGCCAAGCACAATATCGAACGTGCCTTTCAGGTAATGGCCGTCGCCTCGCTTGATCTTTTGAGTGGCAATGATCAACGGTGAATTTGCAGCACCGAGATTCTGGCCGAAAGAATCGTTTTTAATGTTGGGGTCGCCCTTGAAATAGATTTGCGTGATGAGCCGGGCATGGCCGGGCGCCTGAATCATGTAATGAATGTGCGATGGGCGGGTTTGGCGGCCAACGCTGTAGGCGGCAGGCTTGATCGTCTCGTATTCGTAACGGCCCTGCTCATCGGTGAGTAAACGGATACGGTTACGGAAGTGAGCCAGTTTGGGTTGCCTGCCGCCCACGACCGGACGCGGCTCGGTGGCGGGATGATCCTGAAAATCATATCGCCCCTTCGCATCTGCCTGCCAGACATCCAGAATGACATTGGCCATGGGTTTGCGCGTGGCATGGCTCCAGACCCGGCCACTGATGACCAGCAATTCGCCAGGCTCCAACGGGGGCGTCACCTTGCCTCGAAACGGCGCGCCACCAGCCCAAAACGGGCCTAGGATGTCCGGGTGCGTGGGCTTCCACTTTCCCTCAGGGGAAATCGCCGGCACTCCTTGTTGCTGGAGATAGGCCACGTAATTGTGTGCATCGGGCGTGGCCGGGGTGGGGTTCGCATCCGCGCGAAGAATCAGCACACCGGATGCGGCGGCGAGGCCGAGAAATTGGCGCCGGTCAAGGGAGTCGTTCATGTTGTGCATGGGAATGGTTTTCGGTTGAGTCAACGTGTGGGTTTGGCTATCAAACGCGCGCGCTGGCGGCTCATCGGCTGCTCCCCACAACATACCGTTTGGCAATGAATATTCAAATGTATTCAGGCAACATGATGTATGACATGTATCCGGGCACGCCCATGGATCACCTCATATCACAACATGAGCAAACCAGCGCAATTCTCCCGAATTTCTACGCCACGCCCCAAGGAGGAACCGGCCAAATGGTATTTGGGCAGTTGCAGGCATTTGACGTGATGAACCTCGACCGGTATCGTCCCGGGGTCTTCTTCAATGCACTTGCCTGAAATGAATCGCCGCCAATTCCTCGCCTCCTCGGCCCTGCCACTCGCGGGCTGTGTCACCCCCACCCTTCCCCTAGCCACGCAGCCTCGAGTTAAGTTTGCCATCGCCACCTATTCCTACTGGCACTTTACGCCAACCCGTTACCCGATCAAAAAAGTCATCGACCACGCGGCGGAAATGGGTGCGGAGGGAGTGGACGTGTTGAAGGTTCAAATGACCAACACCTCCACGACCTACCTGCAATCCTTGAAGAAACACGCGCTGGTCAATGGAGTGGATCTGGTTTGCCTTTCCGTGCATCAGGATTTTGTCGACCCCGACCGTGCCAAGCGTGCCCAGCAGGTGGCCCGCACTCTCGGCTACATCGACATCGCCCACGAAATGGGCATCCCCTGCATCCGTCTCAACACCGGCCGCTGGGGCACAACGCCCACCTTTGACGAACTGATGGCCAACCGCGGCATCGAGCCCGTGCTGCCGGGCCATACGGAAGATGAAGGCTTCAAGTGGTGCATCGACGCCATCAACCAATGCCTGGGACACGCGGAAAAACGCGGTGTGATGCTGGCCCTGGAAAACCACTGGGGATTGTCCCGCACGCCGGAGGGATTGATGCGCATCATCAACGCCGTCAACTCGCCGTGGCTGCGGGTGTTGATGGACACGGGCAATTTCCTGGAAGACCCCTACCCAAAGCTCGAGCAGATCGCCGCGCACACCGCCTTCGTGCAGGCCAAAACCTATTACGGCGGCGGAAAATGGTACACACTCGATCTGGATTACACGCGCGTTGCGGAAATTTTGCGCAAGGTCAACTACCGCGGCTACGTCTCGATTGAGTTTGAGGGCAAGGACGACGCAAAAACCGCCGTTCCGCGAAGCCTGAAAATGTTGCGCCGGGCCTTCGCCTGATGGCACGCGTTGTGCTGTGTCTCAGGGGATGCGAGATTCAGCGTACAACAAGCCCCGCAAGCGCAAGATGCCCTACCGCCGCCACACCAAGCACAAGGTAATTGACGAGTTGGAACCGGAGATCCAGAAGGCCTTGGAGGAACTTCCCGCTTGGCTTCAGCGACACGCGCACCGCGCCAACATGCATTAGGGTAAACCCCGCGCTTGCCAGCCGACCGGCCCCGCGCCAAAGTCCGGCATGCGAAAGACCCCTTCCCTGCTGTGGGCCGCGCTGCTGGCCCTGCCCGCCGGGGCCGCCGAAAAAACCGCGCCCCCCACTCACAAGGTTCAACCCGCCCCCTTCAAGATCGAGGTTCAGCTTGACGGCAGGTTCTCGGCACAAAAGGTGCATGAAATCACGCTGCGCCCCAAGTCATGGACCGACCTGAGCGTGCTCAGCGCCGTTCCACACGGCGCAACGGTAAAGAAGGGTGACCCGCTGGTGAAACTCGACCTTGAAAAACTGGACCGCAAAATCCGAGACACCAAAATCGATCTGGAACTCAGCAAGCTGGACTTGGCCCTCGCCAAGGCAGACTTGGAATATGCCGAGGCCACCATCCCGCTGGATCTCACCGCGGTGGAACGCGCCTACCATGAGGTAAAGGAGGATCTCGACCGCTACCAAAAGGTCACCAAGCCCTACAACGTCAAGTCCGCCGAACGTACCGTCATCAGCGCCGCAAACTACCTCGCCAATGCCGAGGAGGAACTGAAGCAGCTGAAAAAAATGTATGAAGCCGACGACGTTGCGGAGGACACCGAGGAGATCATTTTAAAGCGCGCGCAGCATGCCGTGGATCGCGCACGCCATTCGCTTGAGGGTGCCAGGATTCGCAGTGAACCCTCGCTCAAAATCACTATTCCGCGTGAGTCAACGGCCAAGAAGGAGGGTGAACTGCGCAAGCGACTGGAACTGGTCAAGGCGCGCGTTTCCAATAATGCCGACCTGAAAAAGAAACAACTCGCCGTTGAAAAACAGGAAATCGCACACAGTCTGGCCATCGAAGCCCTGACCAAACTGGAGGCTGACCGAGACCGACTCACGCCCAGGGCACCAGCCGGCGGCACTGTTTTCTACGGCACCTTCAGCCGCGGCGCGTGGAGCGGCCTGAAACTCGTTGAACCCAAGCTCAGGAAGCACGGCAAACTCACCACGGGCACCGCGTTCATGACCGTCGTGGAGCCCGGCCCACTGCGCATCCACGCGCTGCTGGATGAGAAAGATTTGCGGCATGTTGAAGCCGGCGACAAGGGCAATGCCACAGCCAAGGCGGATCCGGACCGTAACTTATCCGTGACGGTGGCCAGCGTATCCCGTGTGCCCGTGGATGTCGGCAAGTTCGAAGTCATTCTCGAAAGCCAAGCCGGCGGCATTCTCGTGCCTGGCATGGCCTGCATGGTGAAACTTGTACCCTACAAAAACCCCAAGGCACTGGCGGTGCCGGCCAAGGCGGTTTTTGAAGAAGACGACGCGACGTATGTCTGGCTCAAGGGCGGCAAGAAACGCGTGGTAACCACCGGAAGGAGTTTTGGCGGCAAGACCGCAATCCTGAAGGGGCTGAAGGCGGGTGATGAAATTCTTCTCGAAAAGCCTTAACCTGCTGGCCGCAACATCCGCGTTCTGGATAGCCGGACCGGCGTTGACCGCCGAGCCGGATTTCTCCAAGAGCAACTCCGTGCCCAAGGTCGCACCGCCGGGCAATGCCAAGGTGGCCAAGTCCATTGAGCGCGGGGTTTATTTCCTGCTGGAACGGCAGAATAAGGACGGTTCGTGGGGCAGCCCGCGCAACACGAAAGGGCTGAACATCTACGCGCCCACCTACCAGAGCCATTATGCCTTTCGGCTCGCGGTCACGGCGCTTTCCACGTCGGCCCTCATCGAGGCAGGCGAAGATTCTCCGCGCGTGAACCGCGCGATTGAAGATGGCGAAAAATATCTGCTCGAACATCTCCCCAAGCTTCGCCGAGCCACGGCAGACGCCTTGTACAATGTATGGTCTCACGCCTACGGCATCCAAGCGTTGGTGCGAATGCGTGCGCGTCTGCCCAAGGACACCGCGCGGGTCACACAGATCGACAAGCTAATCCGGCACCAGTTCGATCGGCTGACCCGTTATGAATCCGTCGATGGCGGCTGGGGTTATTACGATTTTCGCGCGGGTGCCAAGCAGCCCTCCAGCAGTTCCATTTCCTTCGTCAACGGCACCGTGTTGCACGCCTTTCACGAGGCAAAACAAGCCGGGGTCCAACCACCCCAGCGTCTTGTCACGCGCGCGCTGGCCGCCATCAACCGCCAACGCCTTCCCGACGGCAGCTACCTCTACGGCGAATACCTGAAAATGCGCCCTCGCTCCGGTATCAACCGGCCCGCCGGCAGCCTCGGGCGTTCCCAGTGCTGCAACTTGGCCCTCCGGCTTTGGGACGACAAGAAAATCACCGACAAGGTCATGGTCACTTGGCTGAATCGTCTGTTTGCCCGCAACGAGTGGCTGGGCATGGGGCGCAAGCGACCCGTGCCCCACGAGTCGTGGTTCGCCGTGGCCGGCTATTTTTACTATTACGGCCATTACTACGCCGCACACTGCATTGAACTGGCGCCGGAACCCGATCGTGGCAGACTGCGTGACCACCTCGCCACCACGCTCATGAAACTACAGGAAAAGGACGGCAGTTGGTGGGACTTTCCCCTCTACGACTACCACCAACAATATGGCACGGCCCTCACTGTCATGGCACTCAAGCGCTGTTTAAAACCGGAACGCAAGTAACGCCGCGCCCTCCCGACGCGTCTAACAGGATGATGCAAAGGATCACATGCGCCATGGTAGCCCTCGGGCTGGCGGGAATGATGTTCGCCCAGAACGCACCCCGCCGGCCGGGCAGCATGGCTGTCCGTGAATTCTTTCGCCTAGTTGATGCGGATTCCGATCGCCGCATCAGCGCCATGGAGTGGTCGGCCTTCTGCAATCCCGCGGATTTCAAGGCCGCTGACACCGACAAGGACGGCCACGTTGTTCCACGCGAGTTGCATCACTTCATGCAACCCGGCCAAGGTGCCCCAATTCGTGGCATGGGACCGGTCGTGGGCACACCCGCACCAAAGGTCAGCGCCAAGCATCGGGACACCGGCAAGCTCATTGACCTTTCCAAGGCCAACCGGCCCACCGTCTTGATTTTTGGATCCTACACTTGAGGGCCCTTCGCCCGGGAGGCCGTGCGCCTCCAGGAAACCTACGAGCAATTTAGGGATCGTGCTGATTTTTGGTGGATCTATATCCGTGAAGCGCATCCAACGGATTCCGCCCGGCCCGCACGCCATGTGCAGATCGAGCAGCCGAAGACGTTCCTGCGGCGACAGGAAATCGCCGGCCGATGCTCCGCTGGGTTGGACCTGAAAATCCCCTGTGTGGTGGACGATATGGAGGACACCGTCGCCCGCGCCTACGCTGCTTTTCCCGATCGCCTTTACATTCTGGGAACCGATTCCCGCATCGCCTACCAAGGCGGCCGCGGGCCGCGCGAATTCAACATCCCCGAGATGGAGGAAGCGCTGAAAAAGCTACTGTCGAAAAAGGACTAGCCAATCCCGCCCTACTTTTTTGTGTAGGGATTCTTACCTGGCGGATACTCCTTATGAGGCTCGTGGCAGCCCCGGCAATTGGTGGCCGCTTCAAAATCGTCCACCGTGCCTGTGCCATCGGCTATCGCCTTGGCCGCCGCCACCACCGCTGCCGACTTTTCCGCCCAGCTTGCCGGCGTTCCCTTCTTGGGAGCAAACCCTGGAAGCGTCTCCGCATAAATCAAGAACAAATCCTTGTCCGCCTGCGTCGCCACGCCGTCGATAATCTTCTTGCGTAGCGCCCCATCCCCCTTGAACCCCTCCTGCATCACGGTCTTCATCGACGGCTGTCCACCCTCGAATAACTTACAAGCCGTGGTGAGCAAAGCGAAAACAGCACACAAGGTGCCCCAGCGAATCATGGCATTTTTCATCGGATCAAGTCTCATTGCGGGCATGTCCGCCCAACGCAGGATTGGGCAACCCGGCCCCGCTTGTCAATCACATCACCCGGCACCCATGACATTCTGGGGTTGCATTCGCTGAATGGCGAAGTAGTCTTGGGGCGTCCAAGTTCTAACGCGCTTGGACAACAGCGTTAAGAAAAACATAGCTATGAAATACATCACGACTATTGCATTGGCTCTCGGCTTTAGCGCCACCGCGGCGCTCGCCGGTGAGGCGACCCTCGAAGGCAAGGTGCAGTGCGCCAAGTGCACACTGAAGAAGCAGGGCAAGTGCCAGGCGGCTCTCGTTGCCAAGGGCAAGGACGGCAAGGAGCAAGTTCTCCTGCTGTTGGGCAAAGAAGCCAAGGCCCTCCACAAGGCCGTGTGCAAGCCCGGCTCAAGCGTAGCCGCCAAGATCACCGGCGCGGTGAAGGAAGGCACGCTGAAGATCTCGAAGGTCGAGAAGAAGAAGTAATTTCAGGAATACCTGAACACGACCCTGCGGCGCACCGCAGGGTTTTTTTGTGCGCCCACCTATTGTTCTGCTTCAAGCACCTTTTTCAGCCGGTCAAAATTTGACCGCATCACCCCCAAGTAATCCCCCTCCGCAGGCGCATCGCCACACGGCACAAAAACCACCGGCACAACTCCCAACGCCTGAAGCCGATCCGCGGTCTCCCTCGACGGCTCGCTTTCCCAGAGCATTGTAGACGCGCGGTGCTCGCGCAGCCTCTCCTTCAAGGCGGCCCATTCCCTTTCCGGCGGGACAATTCCCGGCTCCCAATGGACACTCTGCAGGTTCAGGCCGAACCGGCGTTGTAAATAATGGTAGACCGGATGAGACGCTAGCAACGGCGTGGCTGCCTCGGGCAAGTCCGCCCCCAGCGTCTCCAAATTGGTTTTAAGCACTTCAAAATTCTTCTCAAACATCAAAGCCCTATCCGGTCGCTTCCGTTTCAGCACATCCCGGATTGCCTCCGCTTGGCGCACGGCCAGACCTGGATCCAGCCACACCGTGTATGAAATTGCCCCGTGACTGTGCTCGCGACCGTCTTTCCCGTGCCGATGAACAACCCTGTGCGCCTTCTCCAGTTCAATCAGACTGCTGCGAAATGCCCGGGAGGTATCCACCAGTTGCGATTCCCGCCATGAGCCATACTTGATCCATTTCGCATACCCAGCCCCGTTCATCAGAATCAAGTCCGCCTTTTGCGTCTGTTGCACAAACTCGCGCGCCGCCTTGCCCGCGGGCCTCCAGTCCGCTGGATCCTCCGCCGCCGGCGCGGGCATCGTCACCTTGACAAAATCGCCGCCAATCCTTTCCGCGAAATATTGAAGAGGATAGTTCACGGCCACGACCGTCAGGGGGCCACTTTGCCCATTCTTGGACCCCCGCCCTTCCTCCGGGCCTTGCCCACAAGCCACCAGCATCGCCAGCATAAGCCATATCCATCCCCTCATCATCAAAGTCCCATTCCCCGCATCATTCCATCCACGTAGTCCAAGGTAACCCAGACACCCAACAAGGCCAGCACTACGCTCATCATCACCACAATGCCCAATTCCGCCACCTGTAGCCAGAACACCATCGCCCGGCTACAGCCCAGTTGAAACAGGGTCTCCATTTCATCACGCCGCAAACGCAGCGACAACAAAATCACCAATCCCAAAAACAGTCCCGTGCAAACGGCCACCACCAGTTGGTTGGCATCGATAAATCGCTTTGCGCGCAGGATCACGTCCAGCATCTCCCCCACCACTGCCGCCGGTTCCAAGGCCTGCAACACGGCGTCTTGTTTAAGGAATCGGTTTTGCCCCTGGAGAATCACCGAGTCCGCCTCGCTTTTCGGGAGGGCGATCACCGCCGTCAGCGGCAGTTTTTCAGGTGGATCATGAAAATGAAAACTTCCCAGATTCCCGCCGTCCACTTCCCCCGCGGTCTCCAGCGCGGCGTTAAACACCGTCTCATTTCCCTCTCCCGATTCATGGCCATGACCATGCCCGGCAATAACCCACGCCGTTTTCAGATCGGTAAAGATCGCTGCGTCATCCGCCGTGTGGGTTCTTTTCAGGATTCCCGTCACGCGCATTTTCAATGGCAGACTGGTCAAGTCCGCCAATGATCCCGGGTCTGGTGTCACCGCATCACCCACCTTTGCTTCCATTGCCCTAGCCGTCCCCGCACCGAGAACGCAATCTCCCAGCAACGCCATGGCGCCACCTTCAGCAAATCTCAAGTCCCGGAAATCCAAGTAGTCCATTGTCGTGCCAACGATCGGAAATCCCCGCCCTTTTCGTTGTTTAAAATCTCGCAGAAACAACGGCACCGGTGCCGCCAGCCCATCCTCGCGCAGGCGTTGCAACTCGGCTGCCCCAAAAGCGCTGCCTTCCGGCAACGGACGAAAATTCAGCGCATGCAACACCAGGTCAAACCGGCTTCCGCGTGCCCCAATCACCAGCGGCGTTGCCGTGTGCACCCCCACTCGCGCCGTCATTCGCGCGTCAAATTCCCCCACCAACCAATGGCTCACCAGAGGCAGATAGATCGTCAGCCCCACGCACACCACTAGGATGACCGTTTTTGCCCGGTGAAACCGTAGGTAGAACAAAGCCAACCGAAGTGCGTTCATGCGGCAAACTCCCCGAAATCCTTCACCACATCAAACCGCTCCACTAGCGAATGGTCATGCGTCACCATCACCACGGTGGCCGCCGCCGCCTGTTTCAGGAGCAAGTCCATGATTTTCCCGGAATTATCCGGATCCAGGTTTCCCGTCGGTTCATCCGCCAGGATCAGCCGCGGCCCCGGCAGCAAGGCCCGGCCGATGGCCACCCGTTGCCGTTCCCCTTGCGACAGGTCACCCGGATGTCGATCCAACAAACCCGCAATCCCCAACCCCTCCGCCAGACTCTCCAGCTTCTCCGCTCGTTCCATGGGCAAGGCCCTATTGATCCGGAACGGCAGCAGCAAATTTTCCCGAACATCCAGATACTCAACCAACCGAAAATCCTGAAACACAAATCCCACGTTCCGGATGCGAAACGCCCGCCGCTCCCCGTCACCCAATCCCCCAAAATCTTCCCCGTCCAATTCCACCTTCCCTTCATCCGCCAACAGGATGCCTGCCAACAAGCGTAGCAATGTCGTTTTGCCGGATCCACTCGCCCCCGTGAAAACCGCCCGGCCGCCGGCCTCCAGTTGCCACTCCGGCACCCGCAGCCGAAACCCATCGCCGCCGTACCGAAAATCAACCCCTTGCAGGCGAATCTCCATCTCAACCAAACGTCTTGCCGTCCCAGCCCCACATCGGCCGTGGAAAATCAAAGAAGGTGATAAACACCCGTTCCGCCGGCACCCCCAGTTCGCCCTCCAACATCCCGCAAATCCCCGCGCTCAACTCCCGCGCCATATCCTCCGGAAGCCCCAGACTGCGCAATTCCACCAAGGCGGAATTTCCCGCCTCACCCCCAAACGCCATCGCCATACCCGGTTCCACCACCACCTGCACCACCCCGCGCGGTTTGCCCATCAAATCCACCACCAAATCCGTCCCACGCTCCAGCAACACCTCCACCTTCTCACTGGAAACCTCCTCGCTCACCTGAATCTTCAAAAGCGGCATGAGCGATTGTTGCGGAAGAGCCCTCCTTCTCGCCAGACAAAAGACGATTGACCAAACCGCAACCAGCTCCTTTGCTCTCGTCCATGACTTTCAGGCTCCTGACATTGCTCACCCTCTTGGCCGCCGCCCTCCATGCCGCCCCGGACAAGGAACGCTTTTACAAGCCCATACAGAAAAACGTCGAGGGCTGGAACATTGCCGTGGACCCCGAGCTGCTCGAGCCCAAGCACAAGGCCGTCGCCGACAAGGCCTTCACCGCACTGGCCAACCACCTGCAGCGCGTCAAGTTCATCCTGCACGAGGCCAAGGTCAAGGAACTGCAAAAACTCCCCATCCGCCTCGAGTACAACAACGACCGCCTCGGCAACATGCAATACCATCCCTCCGTCTCCTGGCTGCGCATCAACCGGCACGATCCCGCCCTCGCCAAGCACGTCCATCTCCCGCGTGCCAAGTCCCTCTTCGATCCCCACATGTGGGCCAAACACCCCTATGTCGTCCTCCACGAGCTCGCCCACGCCTACCACGACCAAGTCCTCGGCTTTGACAACAAGGAAATCATGCAAGCCTACGAAGCCGCCAAAAAGGAAGGCATCTATGAGAAAGTCCTCCTCTACACCGGCCGCCGCCCCGTGAAGCACTATGGCCTGAACAACCACAAGGAATACTTTGCCGAAAGCACCGAGGCCTATCTCGGCGTCAACGACTTCTACCCCTTCGTCCGCGCCGAGTTGAAGGAACACGACCCCCGCATGTACAAGATCATGGAAAAAATCTGGGGCCCCATCCGCTAGAGAATAATCCTGCTCCCACCTCCTCCCCGTACCCGCACTCGAAAAACCCGAGCAAGAATACGAGGCACGAGCAGGATTGACCCAGCTACTCACCATCCCAGCCATGACAACCCGTGCAATTCTTGCGGGGAACCATGTCCAACTCCGCAAGGAAAGGATGGGCTGGGCCACCTCGGCGCCCTCGATCAGGACATAGCTGATGGCATCGCCGGGGATGGGATTGGCGGGCTTCCATTTTTTCCAGTCGGCCTCAACCGCATCGTTGGCAGCCTTGCCGGTCGGGATAGCAGGGGGAATACAGGAGCTTGGCGGTGGTCAGGCCGGATTTGATCTCGGGCAGTGAAAAGACAATCTCGGGCCGGGCCAGCGGGTGGGCCTGTGTGGCCTGCCCGTTGGTGGTGTCGGGGGCGTTGTTGCCCACGCCGCGCAGGAGCCCCTGGGCGTTGTTGGGCTTGACCTGCCATGGCAGGCGTCCGTGATAGTCATTGGCAAAGCCCTGAAAAGCAATGCCAATCTGGCGCAGGTTGCTGACGCATTGGGCGCGCAGGGCGCGTTTCTTGGCAGCAGCCATGGCGGGAAGCAGGATGGCGGCCAGAATGCCAATAATGGCAATCACGACCAGCAACTCGATGAGGGTAAACGCCCGCCGCCGCCGAACGTAATCAAAAGTGGAATTCATAAGCGTGCCCCAGTTCTTTTCCAGCGGATCGCATTATTTCATTCGCCCTTTTCATTGTAAAGGGTTGCGGGGAGAAAAATAACCTATTTTTGCTGACAAGCGGACCTCGAGAGTCATCCGGATCAACCCGCCAAATGCACCCTGCTGCCTCTTGTCCGCGACCTGAATAGGCGTTGCCCCGTTGCGTCAAAACTGGTAGATCTTTTGCTTATGCTGACACGCGATTTTACCATCGGATTGGCACTTGCGACGGTGTTGGCCGTATCGATTCAGGCGGCTGAGAAACCCGTTAGCTATTACGAGGATATCCGCCCCATTTTCCAGGCCCACTGTCAGGGCTGTCATCAGCCCGCCAAGGACAAGGGCGGGTATGTGATGACGGATTTTGCCAGCCTGTTGGCCGGTGGCGACTCGGAGAAGACCGCCGTGGTGCCGAAGGACGGCGCCAAGAGCCATCTGCTCGCGCTCATCACCCCCAACGCCAAGGGCGAGGCGGAGATGCCCAAGGACAAGGCGCCGCTTTCCAAGCCGGAGATTGAACGGGTGCAAAAGTGGATCGCCGCCGGCGCCATCGACGACACGCCCGCCAACGCCAAGGCGAAGTATGACGTGGACAATCCTCCCACCTACACCCTACCCCCGGTAATCACTTCGCTGGACTTCTCACCGGACGGCCAGCTGCTCGCGGTGGCCGGCTTTCACGAGGTGCTGCTGCACAAGGCGGACGGCTCGGGGCTGGTGGCACGCCTGATCGGCATGTCCGAACGCATCGAGAGCGTGCGTTTTTCACCGGATGGCAAACAGCTCGCGGTGACCGGCGGTAAGCCCGCGCGCATGGGCGAGGTGCAAATTTGGAACGTGGCCAAGCAAACGCTCGAGCTTTCGCACCCGACCACCTTCGACACCGTGTACGGCGCGTGCTGGTCGCCCGACGGCCAACACCTTGCCTTCGGTTGCGCGGATAACACCGTGCGCGCCATCGAGGTGAAAAGCGGCCGGCAGGTCTTCTTCCAAGGCGCCCACAATGACTGGGTGTTCGACACCGCTTACGATGTGAAAGGTGAGCACCTCATTTCCGTGGGGCGTGACATGACCGCGAAGCTCACCGTGTTCAAAACTTCACGTTTCATCGACAACATTACCTCCATCACCCCCAAGGCGTTGAAGGGCGGTCTGGCCGCCATCGCACGCCATCCCAAGCGCAACCAGATCCTCGTGGGCGGCTCGGACAGCGCGCCGCAGGTGTTCCGCATCTTCCGCCAAACCGCCCGTAAGATTGGCGACAACGCCAACCTCATCCGCAAGTTTCCCGAGATGCCTGGGCGCGTATTCAGCGTGCGCTACAGCACCGATGGCAGTGTGTTCGCCGCCGGCAGCGGGCTGGACGGCAAGGGTCAGGTGGTTATTTTCCGTGAGACGTTGCCCGAGAAAATCCCCGATGACATTCAAAAGCTCATCGCCAAGGACAACCGCAACTCTGGCGAGACCATCAAGCTCGACAAGTTTTACCTCGATCACGTGAAGGAAGTGGCGAAGGTGGACGTGGGCGACAGCGGCATCTACGCCGTCGCCGTGAGCCCTGACGGCAAGACTGTGGCCGCGGCCGGGTCCGACGGCAAAATCCGTTTGCTCAATGCAGCTGATGGCAAACAAGCCCGCACCTTTGTGCCGGTGAAGCTCGAGGGCGAAGGCGTAGCCAAAAGCAACGTGAAGGAGCCCACGCCCAAGGCCGACCTCCCCGCTGCCGAGTCATTGCCCAAGGGTGCCACAATACAG
>PBVU01000016.1:0-39352 GCA_002728775.1 Verrucomicrobiales bacterium
GTATTGCAGCCAATCGTTCAATTCGTAAAATGCTGGATCACCAGCCACCCAAGCCGCGTCGCGCTTGGCAAATATGTCGGGCGCAAAAGTGCTGAGACCAAGCAAGTAGTCGCTGCCGTACATAACCATGTCGATGGCCAGATCGTTGCCGGTAAACACGCGAAAGTCCGGGCGCTCGGCATCCCGCATCCGGAGCCGCTGCCATTCCAGATCACGGTTCAGCGAGGAATGTTTTGCCCCAATCAGCCGCTCAATGCCCAGCAATCCGCGATAAACCTCCAGCGAATAAATCTTCCCGAACGGTGCAAACACATCGCTCAGTTCAAATCCAATCAAGGCATCGGCCTGGTCTGCCAAGTGCGCGTAGCTGGCCACGATAACATCGTCGGCCTGACCAGTAAGACCAAAGGATTGGAAAATCACAGGTGTGCCCCCATGCGACTGGATCATCTCCATTTGGCGCAAATATTCCGGCGCATTGAAACTCGCCCCGGGCTCATCACCCACGAAGGCGCCAGCCACGAAATCGTCAGTCTCCGCCCGGGTCAACTCCAGTGCCTGCCGCCGGGTGGCATCGTCAATGAGATTGCCAAAGCCAGTGTCCATGTTCACTGCCGGGACCAACCCAGCAGCCACCGTACGCTGCACATGGGCGGCAAATCCCGCCCAATCGGGATTACCTTCGATCTGGAACGGTAACAAAATTGCGGAAATGCCGCGAATGGCCCGGCGCGGCCGGATCATGGAAACGGGGTCCATCGCCTTACTGTCCACAGCACTTCTTGTATTTCTTGCCGCTTCCGCAAGGGCAGGGATCATTGCGGCGCACCTTCGGCCCCGTGCGGACCGGCTCGGCCTTGGCCACCACTTCGTTGGCCTCACTGACCACATCGCTAGCTGTGCCGCCACCATCAAATCCCCCGGAGGTGTCATGGTGCGCCATGGTCTTCACCTCGTGCAGGAAGGTGTTGAAGGCCTCAATGCTGGAGGCACTGCGGAATATGTTGTGACAGATTTCCGTGCGGATGTTGGCCATCATCTCGTCAAAGATCTGCTTGGCCTCCACCTTGTACTCAATGAGCGGATCCTTCTGGCCATAGGCGCGAAGGCCGATGGAATGGCGAAGGCTGTCCATGGTGTACAGGTGCTCCCGCCACAGTTTGTCAATGGCGGTGAGCATGGTCATGCGTTCCATCGCGGTGACGGTGGCGGATTTTAATTCCCGTTCCTCGTCAGTGACCGCGGTGTCGAGTTCCACCTGTACCTTAACGCCATAAGCATCGCGCACCTGCCCGGTGACGGAGACAAAGAGCGCATACTGCGCGGCGGACATGTAGGCCAGCGACGAATCGGCGGGAGGTGTTTCCGTAGCCTCCCGCGCTGTACGACGCAAATCGTCCTCCTCCACGCCAAGCGGAAAATTCAGATTCACCCAATCGGCCAAGCCTCGAAGCGTCCAGAACTCCTCGCCCTCACCTTCCTGCGAAACATGTTCCTCAATTTTCTCGACGACGATGGCCTCCATGGTGTCCATCAACTCGTCCCGGACATCGTCACCGTTGATGATCTGGTTGCGGAACCCATAGAGGATCTCACGCTGCTTGTTCATCACATCATCGTATTCCAGCGTGCGCTTTCGGATCTGGAAGTGATGCTGCTCGACGCGTTTCTGTGCGGACTCGATGGAACGATTCAGCCAGGGATGCTCCAGCTCCTGGTCCTCCTCCAATCCCAGCTTTTCCATGATGCCCACCATCTTCTCGGAGCCGTACAGACGCATGACATTGTCTTCAAGAGAGAGGAAGAAATGGGACGAACCGGGGTCACCTTGCCGTGCGCAACGGCCGCGCAACTGGCGGTCAATACGCCGAGCCTCGTGGCGTTCCGTGCCCAGCACGTGCAGACCTCCCACCCCGGGGATGCCCTCACCTAGGCGAATATCCGTGCCACGACCAGCCATATTGGTGGCAATGGTCACCGAGCCCCGCTGCCCGGCACGTGCGACAATCTCCGCCTCCTGCTCGTGAAATTTTGCGTTGAGCACGGAGTGAGTAATACTCTCGCGCTTGAGCATCTGCGCTAGGCGTTCGCTCGTTTCCACCGCCACGGTGCCCACGAGGATAGGGCGGCCCTGGCCATGGATTTCGCGGATCTCGTTGAGCACCGCCTTAAACTTCTCCCGCTCGGTCTTGTACACCGAGTCATTCTTATCATCGCGCAGGCATTCGCGGTTGGTAGGGATCACCAGCAGGCCCAGCTTGTAGATGTCGAAAAACTCGCCCGCTTCCGTCTCCGCCGTGCCAGTCATCCCCGCGAGTTTGTGATAAAGGCGAAAATAGTTCTGGATCGTGATGGTTGCGTAGGTCTGCGTTTCTTCCTCTACGCGAGCCCCTTCCTTGGCCTCCACGGCCTGATGAAGACCGTCAGACCAGCGGCGGCCTTCCATGGCGCGGCCGGTGTGCTCGTCCACAATCACCACCTTGTTACCCTGCACGATGTACTGCTCGTCCTTCTTGTAGACGCTGTAGGCCTTCAACAACTGCGAGATCACATGGATGCGCTCGGCCTTGTCCTCATACTGTTCCTGCGCCTTCTGCTTGGCCACGGCCCGACCCTGTGTGCCGAGTGAGGTATCCTGCTCAATCTCATGGTACATGGTGATGAGGTCGGGCAGCATGAATGCATCGGGATCATTCGGGTCAAGAAATGACCGGCCTTTTTCGGAGAGGTCCGCGTCGTGGCTCTTTTCCTCGATGGCAAAAAAGAGTTCCTCCTTTTGTGCGTAGAGTTCCTTCTTGGTCTGGTCCTTGTGCAGTTCCATCTCGGCAGCCTGCAGACGGCGACGGTTGGTGGGATTCTCAAGAATCCGCAAAAGCATCTCGTTCTTGGGATTGCCCAACCGAGCGCGGTAAAGGAGGATTCCGATCTCATGATCAGCGCCGTTGCCCTCGCCGCTCTTCTCGATCAGGTCGCGCGCCTCATTCAAGAGACCATCACAGAGCTTGTTCTGGCGACTGACCAGTGAGCTGACCTGTGGTTTAAGGCGGTTGTACATTTCAATGTCCGTGTCCACCACGGTGGGGCCGGAAATGATGAGCGGCGTGCGTGCCTCATCGATCAGGATGGAGTCCACCTCGTCAACGATCGCAAAATAATGACCACGCTGCACCTGCTCCTCACGGCTGGAGGCCATGCCGTTGTCGCGCAGGTAATCAAAGCCGAACTCAGAATTGGTCCCGTAAGTAATATCGCACTGGTACTGCTCGCGCCGGACCCCTGAATTCATCTGGCTCTGGATGCAGCCCACGGTCAACCCCAGAAACTTGTAAACCGCGCCCATCCACTCGGAGTCGCGCGCAGCCAAGTAATCGTTCACCGTCACCACGTGCACCCCCCGGCCAGAGAGCGCGTTCAGATAAACCGGCAGGGTCGCCACCAGCGTCTTGCCTTCGCCGGTCGCCATTTCCGCAATGCGATTGGAATGCAGCGCGTATCCGCCGATCAACTGGACGTCAAACGGAATCATGTTCCATTCCAAGTCGTGGCCGCGGACCTGAATGGTCTGGCCACACAGCCGACGGCAGGCATTTTTAACCACCGCGAACGCCTCGGGCATGATGGCTTCCAGCTCTCGCGCCAACTCGGCGTTGTCCTCGATTCCCGAGAGCTTCTCCTTCCACTTCGCCGTCTTTTCACGCAACGCATCATCCGGCAACGACTGCAGTTGTTCCTCCTGTTGATTGATGCGGGGCACTAAATCCCTGCGTAATCGCCGGACTTCACGGTCGTTCTTTGTCCCAAAGATCCGCCGGAGGAAGCCAAAACCTCCCAGCCAGACAAATAGCCCAATCGCCAGGATAATGCCCCCGAGAATCAGCAACATGCCGGTGTTATCCGTCGCCTGACGAGGCGGTGGCGGCGGTGACGAAGCGACATTGGTGACCGCGTTGGTTGCCGCCGCATTGGTCCCGGCGTTGGTCGAAATGACGGGATTGATATTGGTGACTGCTGCCATGCCTGTAAAATGGAACGGCAGACCCTACGCAACCGAAGCGGCCGCGTCGAGCCTTTCCATGGTCACGCCAAGTGCTTTGCCGCAGTCTCCGGGCTGGCCGCCTCGTGTACCAAGGCCATCAGCGCCTGAGTCATGCCCCGGGGGTTGGCGTGCTGGATCACATTCCGCCCGTAAACAATGCCCTTGGCACCCTGAGCCATGAGCGCGTGTGTGCGCCGGAAAATTTCCTCGTCGGACACACGACCGCCACCGCGCACCAATACAGGCACTCGCCCGGCCACCTCAATGATCTCGTGGTAAACCGTTGGGTCGTCCGTGGGATCGGCCTTGATCACGTCCGCGCCCAACTCCACGGCTTGGCGCACGAGTGGCTTGATCTTGGTCAGGTCGCCATCCACCTGATAGCCGCCCGCCTCGGCGTTGAGCTTAAATACCAGCGGCTCAATCATCAGCGGCATGCCAAAGCGGTCACATGCCGGCTTCAGCTTGAGGATATTTTCCAGACAATGCCCGGTCACCTCCGTCGCGCCGGGAATGCGGAACAAATTCACAACCACACAGGCCGCATCCAGTCGCAGGGCCTGCTCCACCGGCTGCTCGATCATCCGGCTGAAGAGAACCTCCGGCAAATTCGTTCCGTACACATTGGCCACGTCGGTGCGCAGCACCAGCGAGGGTTTTTCCCGGCCGGCCACCTCCTGCAACAGGGGGGCTTGGCCAACAGTCAACTGGATGGCGTCCGGCGCGGCTTCCACCAGAGTCCGCACAGCCGACGCCTGGTTTTCAATGCCCTGAAGAAAGCCCGGTTCATTAAAAAACCCGTGATCCACGGCCACGTCAAAGCAGTGTCCGGAGGTGGCATTAAAAAGACGCTTCAGTCGATAGTCCTTCATGGGAGCCGCTGGTTATAGGCCGGGACACGCGCGCTGGCCACCGAAAAGAAAAAGGCGCCTCGAGGGACGCCCGTGTTTGGTCTGTGACAGGTAATTAGTTGGCCTTCTCGACCTTCTCGCCAGCGCTCTTCCAGCCACTGATGCCTGCGCTCATGTGCTTCACATTCGTGTAGCCGAGCTTGGCAGCGAGGTCCGCGGCGCGCTTGTACGCCTTGCACTTCGGCCCGCCGCAGTACGCGACGATGAGGGCGTCCTTGTCCTTTGGCAGCAGCTTGGCCAGCGTCTTGCCGCTTTTGGCGTAGCTGATCGCCGTGGGCACGTGCCCCTTGGCGAAGGACTTGGCGCTCATGACGTCGATCACGGTCACTTTCTTGGCCACAATTTGCTCCTTCAGCTCCTTGATGGAGATGTCCGGATATTCGCCCGCACTCAGGGAGACGGCGAAAAGGGTGGTTACAGCAAATGCTAGGAGTTTCTTCATGGTTATGTGTATTTGGTTTTGGTTGATGTCCACTCCACAGACGTCCATGCCGGTGGGGTGTTTCATTGGACTTGGATGGGAGGCTAGCTATTCGCCTCGAATAGGCAACCCTTTTCGCTCGCCCTAACCCGACTCGGTGGCAATATCTCTCCATGGCCCACGCAACCTTCAAGATTGGCGACCTCACCGCCCTCATCGGTGACAACTCCGCCCACGAACCCTCCGGTGGCCATCGTGCTGGATACAACGGAGTCTGGGATTTCCGGCACCGCCAATCCTCCCGCAGCATTTTCGTTCCCCGTTATGCTGGCCTCAACCTTGAGCATATCTTCAATGGCGAAACGGAGTTTCAGGATCGCGACACCTTCTTTGAGCCCCGCCGCGCACCCATGACCTTCCGCAAGCTCAACGATCAGCAAGCCCAGCTTCACCAGCCGGCCACGCCCCATCTCCATGTCGAAAGCACCACCACTTTCACCCTGCGACCGCCGTGGTATCTCGACATTGAATTCCGCTGCACACCACACCAACATGTCCATCGCCGCGGCTGGTTCGGCTGTTTCTGGGCCAGCTACATCAACGCCCCAACCGACAAGAGCCTTTATTTCATCGGCGGCTGGCGCCCCAAGGAAGACCTTTGGATGCAGTTTTGCACCCAAGCCCATGACGACGAAAGCACCGTCATTGCCCATGACGACACCTTTAAACTCACGTGGAAGGAGGGCACCCGGGATGCTCTGTTTAAAAATTTCTCCCCCATGCGCTTTGCCCGACCCCTTTATTATGGGCGGTTTGAAGGCCTCACATACATCCTCATGTTCAAGCCGGCCGCCGGCATTCGGTTCACCCATTCCCCCAGTGGCGGCGGCGTCAACCAGGAACATAACACCTCCAACCCCGCGTGGGACTGGCAGTTCATTGTTCCCAAGTACGAAGTCATGCGCGAATACAAGTATCAGGCCCGGGCCATTCTCCGGCCTCACTGTTCGCGTGAAGCCATCCTTGAGGAATATGAAAAATGGGCCGACCAGTAAGTTCCACCGCGGGCCTGGGATTTCTGCCTTGGCAACGGCACCCAATTTGAATATTCAGCGGCCAGAAACTAGTTTTCACTGGACATGCCCATCTACGAATACGCCTGCCCCAAGTGCCGTAAAATTTTTTCCTTTCTCGCGCGCCGACTAAAGTCCACCCGCAAGCCGGCCTGCCCCCAATGTGGCAGCAAAAAACTGGAAAAGGAGGTCAGTCGTTTCGCGCCCCTCAAGGGCACATCCGAAACCGGAGGGGATGACGCGCCCGATTTTGACGCCCCACGCATGGATCGTGTCATGCGCGAGATGGAAAAGGACATGGCGCACCTCGACGAAAACAATCCCAAGCACATGGCGCACATGATGCGCAAGATGCAGAAGGCCTTACCCGATGACATGATGCCCAAGGAAATGAACGACGCCATACGGCGACTGGAATCCGGCGAGGATCCTGACAAGATAGAGGAAGACATGGGGGAAATATTCGACCAGTTCATGGGGCCCGATGAATCCGGCAGCCCCAGCGGCAGCAGCGCATCCTACACGCGTGACAGCGGTCTTTACGACCTGTGAAGCCGTGAACAACAAAGCGTTGCGCGGCAGCCCGGCGGGTTTTTCAATGGGCCTTTCATGAACGATTGGAACATCCAGACGCGCGGGCATGTCTGCGAGGAATGCGAGTCACCCTTCACCGATCGGGATGCCTGCCACACGCTGCTGGTGGATGAAAACCGCGAATTTCGCCGGCTGGACTTGTGCGATGACTGCTGGGCCACGAAGTACGCCGAGGGCGCCAATCACCGTAAGGGGTTCATCTCACACTGGCAGGGGATTTATGAAGCCCCACCGGAAGAGCCGCCGGATGTGATTGAAAAGGACACGGCGGAATCCCTGTTGCGCAAGCTCGTGGCCACCCACGAGGAACGCTGGCGTGAAGCCAGCTACATTCTTGCCGTAATGCTGGAGCGTAAGCGATTGCTGAAGGTCAAGGAACAACTGCGCGAGAAGGGTAGGCGGGTGTTTGTCTATGAGCATCCGGCAAGCGGCGACCTGTTCACAATCCCGGACCCGGATTTAAAGCTGGAGGAATTGGAGCAGGTGCAGATTGAGGTGGCGGCACTCTTGGAGCATGGCTTGCCGCGGGGCGATGAGCCCTGGCCGCCGGAGCCGGTGGAAGAAGAACAAGCGACGCCTGAGCCCACGACGGCTTCCTGACCCATGCCACGGCTGGGGCCATTTCAGAAACGCATCGGATACACCTTCCGCAAGCCGGAACTGTTGTCACTGGCGTTAACGCATCCCTCGGTGGGCCACGAAAAGGGGGAGGCGGTGGCGAACAACCAGCGGCTTGAATTTCTGGGGGACGCCGTCCTACAACTCACCATCAGCGCAGCCCTGTACAGGGAATTCCCCGGGCGCGATGAGGGAGCACTGTCCAAGGCGCGCGCGCGGCTGGTCAACCGCGAAGGATTGGCGGCCCGCGCCAGAGCCATTCGCTTGGGCACACAACTAATCCTCAGTCGCGGCGAGGAAAAGAGCGGCGGACGCGATCGCGACTCGGCTCTGGCAGACGCCTTTGAGGCGTTGGTGGGCGCGATCTATCTCGATGGGGGGTTCACCAAGGTTCGGAAATTTGTGCATGCGCAGTTTGAAAAAGTGCTGCATGGAGTGGATGCGGGCCAGTTTGTGGGCAATCCCAAGGGGGAGTTGCAGGAAATGATGCAGTCCAAGTCACACGTGTCGCCGGATTACAAACTTCTGGATACCACCGGTCCGGATCACGACCGTGAATTTGTTTGCGCAGTTCACCACGAGGGCCGCGAACTGGCGCGCGGCAAGGGCAAAAGCAAGAAACTGGCGGAAGCGGATGCCGCCGCGGCAGCGATTTGTGTTTTGAAAAAGCCTGCGCGTAAAAAGCGAAGTCGCAAGAAGACTGCCACCCGCAGTGCCGGAAGTCATTGAAATTGACGCGGAGGGACATTTTCCGTTAGGTTTCACCCGCTTTTTTTGTTCTATGGGCAAGGAGATTCAAAACAACTATCTCGTCCCGCACGTGGTCGAACAGACCGGGCGCGGAGAACGAGGCTATGACATCTATTCGCGGTTGCTGGTCGACCGAATCATTTTCCTAGGCACCGGCATCGACGATCAGGTCGCCAACGTGGTCATTGCCCAAATGTTATTTTTGCAGATGACCGACCCAAAGAAGGATATCCACCTCTACATCAACTCGCCCGGCGGCCACGTGACCGCCGGCTTGGCGGTGTATGACACGATGCAGTTCCTGACCTGCGACGTGAACACCTACTGCATCGGCCAAGCGGCCAGCATGGGGGCGGTCCTTCTGGCGGGAGGAACGGTGGGCAAACGCTACTCGCTACCCAACGCGAACATCATGATCCATCAAGTCTTGGGCGGCGCCGAAGGGCAGGCAACAGACATGGAAATTCGCGTGCGCCACATGCTGGATCTGAAAAAACGTCTCAACAACATCCTCTCCAAGCATTCGGGGCAAGACTACGATGCGGTTGAGAAGGCTTGTGACCGTGACAACTTCATGTCCGCCCAGGAAGCCAAGGAATTTGGCCTAGTGGACGAGGTGGTGGACTCACGCAAGGATGTGCCCTCACTGCCGGACAAGACCTCGGTGGAGGACAAGTAACTTTTAAAAATGGCCCGGCCCAAAAACCTGACGCTATGCAGCTTCTGCGGCAAGACGCACGCGGAAGTGAAAAAGCTGGTATCCGGGCCCGGTGTATATATCTGCGATGGCTGTGTGGACACCTTCAAGAAGGTGCTCGACAAGGAACTGGCGACCGAACGCACCAAGGCCGCCCCCGAGCTGAAGGTGTTGCGCCCATCCGAAATCAAAGCTGCGCTGGATGAGCATTGCATCGGTCAGGACAACGCGAAGAAGACCCTCGCGGTGGCGGTGCACAACCACTACAAGCGCCTGCTCCATGAACAACGTGAGCCCGCCCCGGATGATCCCCATGCGGAAGTGGAGATTGAAAAGACGAACATCATGCTCGTCGGTGCCACGGGCTCGGGCAAGACATTGCTGGCCCGCACGTTGGCCAGGGTCTTGGATGTGCCGTTTGCCATTGCTGATGCGACCACACTCACGGAGGCAGGTTACGTGGGCGAAGATGTGGAGAACATCATCCTTCGTCTCCTCCAGAATTCGGACTACGACGTGAAGCGCGCCGAGATGGGCATCATCTACATCGATGAAATTGACAAGATCTCGAGGCGCACCGAAAACGTGTCGATTACCCGCGACGTCTCCGGCGAAGGCGTGCAACAGGCGCTGTTGAAAATCCTGGAAGGCACCGTTTGCAGTGTGCCGCCACAAGGTGGGCGCAAGCATCCACAGCAAGAATACATCCGCGTGGATACACGCAACATCCTCTTCATTTGCGGCGGCGCCTTTGTGGATCTTGAGAAGGTGATCCAGAAACGGCTGGGCAGCCATGTGCTGGGGTTCGGGGCTGTGGAACAGACCCATCGTGAGGGAGTGCTGGAAAAGAACGAAATCCTGAACCGGGTGGAGCCGGAGGATTTTCTAAGCTTTGGTTTCATTCCGGAATTCATCGGCCGACTGCCGATGGTCACGGTGCTGGACGAACTGACGGAAGAGCAGTTGGTTTCCATCCTGACCGAGACCAAGAGCGCGCTGACCAAGCAGTTCCAGAAACTCATGGCGCTGGAAGGTGTGGAGCTGGAATTTACCAAGGACGCACTGCAAGAGTTGTCGCGACAGGCGATCAGCAAGGGCACCGGCGCACGCGCGCTGAGGGGCCTGCTGGAAAAGGTGATGCTGGACTGGATGTACGACATCCCCGGTACCGACGAAATCGAGAGCATCAAGATCACGCGCCCAGCCGTGACGGGCAAGGGCCGGCCCGTGATTCGCCGCCGCACAAAGAAGGCCGCGGCTTGACGGCCGGCACAAGCCGGCCGCATCCCCATTTTCCGCATGAGTGAAAACCGCACACCTATTGCCGAGCATGTCCAAGCGCTGCCGCCCTCGGGCATCCGGGAATTTTTTGACCTCGTTCAAGGGCAACGGGACGTGATTTCACTGGGAGTAGGCGAGCCGGATTTCGCGGCCCCATGGAATGTGCGTGAGGCCGCCATCTACTCTCTGGAACGGGGGCGCACGGGTTACACTTCAAATCTTGGGCTGGCCAAGCTGCGCGAGGCCATCGCGGGATATGTCCGCGATCATTTCGCCGTGGAATATGATCCGGGTTCGGAAATTCTGGTCACAGTTGGAGTAAGCGAGGCGCTTGACCTCGCGTTACGGGCCTTGGTCAACCCGGGCGACGAGGTAATTTACCACGAACCCTGTTATGTCAGCTACTCCCCCTCGGTCGCATTGGCACACGGGCGGGCCGTGCCAGTGGCCTGCACGGCGGACACAGGGTTCAGCGTCACGAAGGCAGCCATCGAAGCGGTCATCACTCCCAAGAGCCGCGTCCTAATCCTCAACTTTCCGACCAACCCAACGGGTGGCACCATGACTCGGGAGAACCTTCAGGGAATTGCCGAACTGGCGCAACGGCATGACCTAACGATCATTGCCGATGAAATCTACGCCGAGCTGACTTTCGAGGGCGAACACTCGAGCATCGCAGCCCTGCCGGGTATGAAGGAACGCACGGTGTTCCTGCACGGCTTCTCCAAGGCGTATGCGATGACAGGATTCCGAGTGGGCTACGCCTGCGGCCCCGCGGAAATCATCCGGGCGCTCACCCGCGTGCACCAATACAGTATGCTTTGCGCGAGCATCATCAGTCAGGAAGCCGCGCTGGAAGCCATCCGAAATGGCAGGGTAGCCATGGTAAACATGCGCGAGGCATACCGGCAAAGACGCAACCTGATGGTGAGCGCCCTGAATGACATGGGGCTGGCCTGCCATCTGCCCCGCGGCTCCTTCTATACCTTTCCTTCAATAGCAAACCTGGGCCTGACTTCCAACGAATTTGCCCGCCGGCTGTTGCAGGAGGAAAAGGTGGCTTGTGTGCCTGGGGATGCATTCGGCGAGAGCGGCGAGGGGCATTTGCGCTGCTGCTTTGCCACAGCGCTCGATGCCATTGAGACAGCGATGGAACGCATGGCGCGCTGCGTTCAAAAAATAAAGGGCTGACCAGCGGCCAGCCCTTTATCCTTTCACCACAACCCCAGTTTTCTCGACTTACCGTAAAAGCTGTTTCTCGAGGTAAGCCACCGATTGGCGGACGTTGGGGTCTATTTCACAACGATCCTTCACCAGACGGCAGGCATGCAGCACCGTGCCATGATCGCGACCTCCAAACGCTTCGCCAATGGCACTGAGCGAGTGGTCAGTCAGTTGGCGTGAAAGGAACATGGCGATCTGCCGGGGGAAGGCAATGTTCTCGGGCCGCCGCTTGCTGGTCATGTCCGCCAAACGGATGTCGTATTTCTCAGCGACCTTTTTTTGGATGAACTCAATGGTGATGGTATGCCGGCCTTCCTCCTGAAGGATTTCGCGCAGGAGATTTTCCACCACGTCGTTGGTAAGTTCCTTGCCCGTCAGGTGGGCATAAGAGGCCACGCGGATGAGCGCGCCTTCGAGCCGGCGAATGTTGGTGCGAATCCGATTGGCCAGAAAGGTCATGACCTCCTCGGGAATCTCCACCCCCATGGACTTGGCCTTGTTGCGCAGAATCGCCAGCCGAGTTTCGACATCGGGCGGCTGCAGGTCGGTAACCAGACCCCATTCAAAGCGGCTCACCAGACGGTGCTCAAGGTTTTGTATCTCGCTCGCCGGCCGATCACAGGTGAGTACGATCTGCTTGTGCGCCTCGTGCAACGCATTAAAGGTGTGAAAGAACTCCTCCTGAATGCGCACCTTGTCGGCGAGAAACTGGATGTCGTCAATCAGCAGCACGTCCGTCTGCCGGTACTTCTTGCGGAACTTGACCAGTTGATTGTCCTGAATGGCAGCAATATACTCGTTGGTGAACTTCTCGGAGGAAACGTAGGCCACTTTCGCGCCCTTCTTGCTGTCCGCCACATGCTGGCCGATGGCGTGCAGCAAGTGTGTCTTGCCCAGTCCCGTGCCGCCATAAAGGAAAAGCGGGTTGTAGGATTTGCCCGGCGCCTGTGCCACTGCCAAGGCCGCGGCATGGGCGAAGCTGTTGTTGTTGCCCACGACAAACGTCTCGAATGTATTCCTCGGGTTGAATACCAGATCGCCCTCGCTGGTCTTGCGCACTGCGGATTTCTTCTTGGGCGCCCCCTTGATCGATTTTGGGGTCGGCATGGACGCGCCGGGCGTCACCTGGAACTTGACGTTCAATTTGCGGCCCGTCGTCGCCGCCAAGGAATCCTGTAACAGTTGCAGATAATTGTCCTTCAGCCAGACCTCGGAAAAGTCGTTGGGCACCTCAAGGGTGATGGAAGACTGGTTGATGGTCACCGGCTGAATGGAGGTAAACCACAGCTTGTAGGTCTCCTCGTTGAGCACACTCTTGAGATGTTTTTGCGTCCGGGTCCAAACCTTGTCCATTGAAGCCTGCATGTTGGGCAATATTCTCTTTTTAAATTTTTGTCCTGTTTCTCGTTCGCCCTCGGCAGCCCACAGTCTGCCTTGGCGACCTCTTGCGACGGCCGAAGCCGCCTCCCTCCGCTTCATTCAAAACCCAACCGCAACAGGATCCAAGGATCCCTGGAGGATTCCGCTCCGCCTCGGGGCACCGCCGGAACACCGTCTTAATGACAAGCCTTCCGGGACGCGCGGGAATATGTAGGGGATGGAATGTACTCCATCGAGTTCAACATATTCCGGATTGTTCACCGGTTCTTCACACGCCCAGCTGACTGTTAAAACACAGCCGACGCTGCCGGAAGAAAATGGTTTTAAAATTTCCGGAGACCGCCCGGCATCCGCCCTCCAGCGGGACAGGGCGCGGCCCAAGTCATCCAGCAGGTTGCTTGGCACGGCCAACATGTCTCCAGTCCATTGACAACCACCGCGAATGATCAGTCTTTAAAAGTCACACCGCGTCCTCACCGGTCTCGCCGGTGCGAATGCGCAGTGCGCTTTCGATGGGGCTGACAAAAACCTTGCCGTCACCAATCTTGTCGGTCTTAGCGGCCGCCTCGATGGTGGCCACCACCTCCTCACAGCGGGAATCTGCCACCACGATTTCCAGCTTCAGCTTCGGAAGGAAATCCACGGTGTACTCGCTCCCCCGATAAATCTCGGTGTGGCCCTTCTGGCGGCCGAAGCCTTTCACCTCGGTCACTGTCAGTCCCTCGATGCCCAACTCGGACAGCGAGTTCTTCACGTCGTCGAGTTTGAACGGTTTAATGATGGCATCGATACGCTTCATTTGCGGGTCGGGTTGCGGGGCCATCCTAGCAATCGCCAGCGGGCTGTAAACCGGGAATTGATTTTTTAACCAAAAAAAAATTTTGCGCTGTCACGCTTTTGCCT
Organism: Verrucomicrobiales bacterium; assembly: GCA_002728775.1. Taxonomy (GTDB): domain Bacteria; phylum Verrucomicrobiota; class Verrucomicrobiia; order Limisphaerales; family UBA1100; genus UBA6614. The sequence continues at coordinate 13,889 of PBVU01000016.1, forward strand.
TGCCAGCAGTCCAAAGTGCTGGACAGCGGACCGCCCGCGCTGGTTGACTCATGCCCCATGGGATGGTGTTACCGGCGGCTGTTGAGACCGCTGCTTTTTCTACAGGACTCCGAGAGGGCCCACAACCGCGTGTTGCGCGGCATGGCCTGGGTGTCCCGCGGCACCATGACGGCGGATCTTGCGAGAAGCCTCTATGGCGCGCCTGCCATGCCCGTTGAATGCCTTGGCCTGCACTTTCCAAACCCTGTGGGACTTGCCGCCGGAATGGACAAGGCCGCGGCCGCGGCACCGCTTTGGCAGCGGCTTGGCTTTGGGTTTGCCGAGTTGGGCGGCGTAACACGCCACTCGCAGACAGGCAACGACATGCCCCGAATGTTTCGCGCCGTGGCCGATCACGCACTGGTCAACCGAATGGGGTTCAATAATCCCGGTGCGGAAGCCATGGCCAAAACGCTGGCAAACTGGCGGGCGGCCGGTCGTTGGCCCTCCCATCCCATTGGCATCAACCTTGGGAAATCCAAGGTCACACCCCTAGAGAAGGCTCCCGAGGATTATGCCCGTTCTTTCCGGGTACTCCGGAAGCACGCGGGCTTTTTTGTCATTAACGTCAGTTCGCCCAACACACCCAACCTGCGCCAACTGCAGGACAAGGCGGCGTTGGACGAAATCATCTCCGCACTGCGCGAGGTGGATTCCGAAAAACCGCTGCTTGTAAAGGTAGCTCCCGACCTGACCTTCAATGCCATTGACGATGTGTTGGACTTGGCGGTCTCACGAAAGCTGGCCGGCATTGTCGCCACCAACACCACGATTGCGCGGCCGGAAACAAGCCATTCTGCGTGCCGCAAGATATACGATGAAACGGGGGGCCTCAGTGGCGCGCCGCTGCGGGAAAGAAGCACGGACGTCGTCCGACATATCCACCGGCAGACTGAAGGAGGCTTGCCCGTGATTGGCGTGGGCGGTGTGTTTAACGCGGCCGATGCTTGGGAAAAGATCACCGCAGGTGCGTCGTTGATTCAAGTCTACACGGGGCTGGTCTACGAAGGACCCAGCATTGCCAAGGACATTGTCCGCGGTTTGAGAGCATTCATGGCCCGGGACGGCATCGACTCAGTGGCCGATGCCGTCGGAATTCAAGCGGGTTAACCTAACGCTGTTACCTACTGCTTTGGGGGCCGCGCTTCGCGGATCAATGCGCCCTGTTTCTCATTGAGGACGAGAATGGCAAACTGCTGCACATTGTCGAGTTCGCCGGTGTTCAAGCTGACGTAGTCAAACCGTCCACGCAGATCCGTGTAGCCATCCTTGTAAAAACGAACCTGACCATTGGCGAGCTTGCCGTAGACCTTCACGTAGGTCTTTGGCAGGGGCTCGCCAGAGGCCTGGTCGGTAACGCGGACCTGACCGTAATTCTCAATCATCTGCAGGGCCAGCGAGTTGGCGTAGTAGGCTTGGCTCTTGCGGATGCCGTTGGCGACGATTTCAACCATCACGTTGCTGCTGTGGAACTGCTTGGGGATGGTGAATGTATGGGCGGTTTTCTTGGCAGGCAGTTCAATGGACTCCACGGTGTTGGGCACGATGTAAGTAAAGTGCTCGGTGTCGTCCTTGAGGAACGGCTTGCGGCTAAAAAGCAACTCAACGTCCATGGGGTAGTAGTTGACCGTGATGCTCTCAACATTTTGATAGCTGATCTGCACTTGCCGATCCTCAACCTTGAACTCGTAGCTGGCCTGAGTGGCGGCGAGCTGATCCTGTTTTTGCTGCCGATTATCCTTGTCGACCAAGACGCCGGCCTTGCCCTCAATCTCGTCGAGCTGACTGGTGACCACGGCAAACAAGTTGCGCCACCGGTCAACGGGGTGATGGCCGTGCGCCTTGGCCAGTTGCCGCGCACGCTTGAGGTCACCCTGATAGAGGGCCAGATAGGCACTGAGGTAGTCGTATTGCAGCTTCTCATGAATCTGGTCGGCGGAAACACGGCCGAAGGCATCCAACGCCTCCCCAACACGGTCTTGCAGAAGCAGGTAGTAGGTCACGCCCAGAAGATCTCCCGGGTTGATGGCCTTGTGGTATTTTAACACCTGCAAAAAATCGTTGTACTGGGCGTGGAAGGCGTCATTGAGAATCTTACGCGTCTGGCCCAACTGATGAGCACGGGCGTTGACCAGCGGCTTGTACTCCAGATGCTGATGCCACTTGCGCTCCACGGGATTGATGCTCAGCAGGGGACTCACTAGGTACAGCCCCACGCGGCCCGCCATGGGGGAACGCTCCAAGTATTCACCCATGCGCTCCCCGTCCCGATGGTAAAGGGAGTAGGACCAAAGCGTGTGATGGTAGGTGAAACGATCGTCCAAATGCTTCATGAGCCGGTTGTAAAAATCACGCCCACCGCCGCCTTCGTTGGGATTCCGAAGCCGGAAGGCGATAAGGTTGAGATCCAGCCGGTTGAGGTTGTGATCACGCAGATACTTGATCACGTCTCCTTCGGTGCCGTTCTGGGAAATCCAAGCCCAGGAAGACTTGTCCTTCCGGCTGAGTTCATTGACGACATCAAAGCTGAAGTCCTCCGCGGCAGCCACATGCCCGCGGGTGCTGGCCACCTGCACGGGGTAAATGGCGTATTTGCCGGCCTCGGGGAAGTAGAAGTAGTAATCGAATGTCGTGGTGGAATAGGGCTCCAACCGGATGGGCCGGCCCTCGGAATAAAACCCGCCCTGAAGCGGAATGGCACCTTCCGGCACCTGCACAAGCAGCCGAAATTTCTGCGGTGATGAGGTAGGATTGGTGATGACCACCTGACAGCCGTAGGCCACCTGCTTCAAGAACTCATCGTCCACAAAATTATCGAGGCGTTCGTTGCCGACGTGCCGATAGCGGGAATCGGCGCGGTAAAAATTCTGGCTGAGCAAAATCTTCGGCCCCTTCTTCTGCGGCTCGGTAGGCCGGATTTCCTGGTGACAAACCACCAAGTGATCACCCGCGGTCAACTGAAAGGACCGCTCCCGCGTCCGGGCCATGTGCTTGGGTGCCTCAAAGGGAAGATCGAGCACGGCCAAGGCCAGCATCATCTCGGCAAAATTGCCGGTGGTGTAAATGAAGTTTCCGGAGAAGAACGGCTCATCCGCGGGCGCGTCGGCATAATCGTTCCAGAACGCATTCACCCGGATCAGCCCGCTGTTCTGCTGGGCGATGGGCAGCTTGTAGTAATTGTTCTCCGCCCATTCCTTGGTGGGGGGCAGCTTGCGAAAAAATTGCCGGACGGCTTTCCGCTCCTCTAGGCGCCGGCCAAAGTAGCCCGCCTTGGAGTCAAAGTTCTTCGCGTAATCAGCATCTTCCCGGTCAGCCAAACGTAACTGCTGGTTGCCTTCCTTTAAATCGCGAGCCCGGCCTCGCGACTGCAACTCTTTGGACATCTGCTCCAGCTCCTCCGCTTTCTCCGCCGCCTTTTTCAGGTTGTTGGAGAACTCGCCGGGGCGCGCCGGCTGGGCGGGCTTTGGCGCGGCGGCGGGCCGCAGGTTGGCATCGGCGGGCGCGCCGAATCCCGGCCCTCGACCAGCCCCTTCCCCCTGTCCTTGGCCCTGCCCTTGCTGCTGAGCCATGGCCTGCTTGTACTTCCCTCCAGCGCGATTAACCGTAGCCCGTTCCAGGCGATCCTTGAAACGGTTCAACGCCTGTCTCTTTCCGTCCTTGAGACCCAGTTCATCCTTCTCCTCCAGCGCGGAACTTTTGATCGCCGTGTCAAACAAGCGGTTGAATCGCTCGGGATTCGGGACAATCAAGTCTGCCTTGTCCTGAATGTACCGGCGCATCTTCTCCAGCTCTGCCGGGCCTTTACGGGCCAACAGGATTTTCTCCACGTCGTTCAACTGCGAAAATGCAAACGGCTCCAGATACTTGTCCAGCTTGTGGCCCAGCAGCCATTCGTCCATGAACGTCTTGTCCTTCTTGTTCCCAAGGTATGGCTTGATGACCTCGTTGAAGAATTCCGGATCCTTGTGGAACAGGAAAAAATTCAACTCGTGGCAGGCGTACTTGGAATATTTCTCCTGCTTTTCCTCCGGCTTCAGTCCGGGCCATTCGAGCACGAAACTGAACTCCGTCAGCGTAGGATTGTTGCTCAGAGTCACCATGAGCAAGTAGGCCTTCTGTAACGAGTCGTAGAGTTTCACATCGCTGGTGGTGATGTCCTGCACATCCAGCCGCCCGCCTTTCTTCAGCACGGTGAACAGCTTCTGCTCCGAATGCGCCTTGGCAACATCCAAGCTCTGGATCATCCGGTTCTCCCGTCGGGCCAATTCAGAAGCTTGCAACACAACCGGCCGCGTGACCGTGTTGAGCGGGTCCACCGCCACGAACAGCAACTGCTGCTGTCCGTTAAGCTTGTCGAGACCTACCTCCACCATACCCTCCTCGTTGGGCTTGAGATTGGCCAGCACCACTGAACTGTGCGCCAGAAAATCCAGGGAGGAAAAATCGCCCAAGCTGCCGGGCGCGGGATTGGATGCCGGACGGTAATATTGATCCGACGTCGGATTCCGCAACGCCTCCTGCAACCGCTTGTATTCCTCGCCCGCGGCCGCATCCTGCCGGCCCGTGTTGGTATCACGAATCGCCCAAGGGTTGAGCAGCAAACCGGGCCGCTCGAGCATGTTGCCCGGATACTTCTTCGCATACTTGCGATCCAAGATGTAGCGGTACTCTTCGCCAATGTCGCGCTCTTGGACATACAGCGATCGCGGAAGAGCAACATCCTGCATGCCCGGCGCGGGCACACCACCAATATCCAGCGCAGAGTAAGCCTCATAACGCGGTTCAAACCGGGTGGCGATCACATACAGGCGCGTGAACGGGGTTACGTTGCGCAGACGCACCACGGCACCTTGGCGGCCCACCATCAGGTCACTGATTTGCAGCGGCCGCAACACGCGCCGTTCCAGGATGCGGTTGGATGAAAGCACATGGCCGTCGCGGCGCTCGCCATCAGTCACGCGCAGGCTGATGGCTTCGCCGGTCTCCTTGAGGTACAGACGATAGTCGCCCGCTGGCAAATCACTGATTTCCAGAAAGCCATTGCGGAAGGAGCCGGCCTTCACGTGGTCAGCCGTCACTGTGTTGCCGCGCATTTCCAGCAATGAATAAGTGACACCCTTGGTTGCGTTGTCCAGCATCCCCGGCAATGCCACCTGCACGCGATCGCCCGCCGCGGCATGGATCACCGATGACTGCGCAATGCGCCCGTGGCGGGGCAGCGCAATCTCCCAGCGATACGCGGTGCCATCGTAGTGGCTCACGTTGATCCACTGGATGTCCTTCAAGGCTCCCAGACGAACACGGCCGGCGGGATCGCTCTTCAGGCTCACGGGATGTGCGCCGGTGAAGTCCCGATGCTTGAGCTGCACCACCATGGCCCGGTCCGGCTTGGCCTCGCCATTCTTACCCAGGACATCAAGTACATAGCCGCCATCGACCCGCGCGAGATGCACATTGTCCACCTTCAGGGTCTTGTCGATCTGGTTCAGCGAAATCGTAGCCGCATCAGAAAGCTCCTGCTTGCTGCCGGCCGCCAGATTTTCCACGCGCGCCTTGAGCCGGAACTGGAGCTGTGAAAGCTTGTTCGGCACGGTAAAATTATGGACGAACGCCTCGCCATCGGGAATCTCCGGCACGGGCACTTCCAGCATCGTCGGAACGCCCTTGTGGTCGGTGGACAAGATGACCAAGCGCACATCCTCAAGAACTTTCAACGACACTGGTTGCCCGCTCAGCCGCAACACCGGGCGCACAACTACTTGGGCTTGGGCGCCTTTCACCAAGGCTTCGCGGTCAACGTACAGGCCGGCATCCAGTTTGTAGGTTTCTCCCCTGTGATGAAAGGTGGACAAGGCACTGAAGCTTCCGTGGCGCAGCACCACCGCCTGTTTGCCCGGGCGATTGGTGAAGGGCACGATGATGGCACCGTCCTTCCCGGGCTTGTACTCTTGGCCGGCGAGCCACATCGTGGCCGCCGGGCAAGGCTTGCTGTCCTCATCCAGCACCCGGAATTCGTGCCCCGCCGGGCCCACCGCGCGCAGCATCCGCAAGCTGCCCTTGGTGATCAACGCGCGGCTGCTGCGGCCATTGCCGATCAACTCCACCACATACACACCACGTTCCTTCAACTCGGGAAAATCAAACTTGCGCTCCACCCGTCGAAATGGGGCCTCGTCGTACTTAAAAACCTGTTCACGCGTCGGTGCCAAGCCGTCCAGATTGATGGCCGTGTCGATGAGCTTCAGGTTGCGCGTGTAGTAGTTGAAGGTGTTGATTTCAAACACACGCACGATGAGCTGCTTGACGTTCTTCACGTTGACCCGTAGCGACACGGGGGCTTGCGCGGGATAAAAGACCTTGTTCACCGCCGAGAAGTCCAAGTCAATGCGTTCGCGCAGTGCCTGGACCTGGCTGGAGGACAACATGGAATACCAGCGCTCCGCGTCGCCCACTCCATTCACCAGCTTGGCCTCCGCAAAGAGCGCTTTCAGGTAGGTGTCCCGCACCACCGGCAGGTACTGGTTGAAGTCCGCGTCGCCCTTGAAGAAGTGCAGGAAAAAATCGTGCACCAGCCGCTCATCCGGGCCGATGGGCGGAAGGCCGGTCACTTGGCGATAATCCGCATTCAGGTTCACGTCCGCATTGCCGGGCCGCTTTAAAAGTGCCTCGCGATACTTGGGGTTGATGTAACCCACCGGTCGCGGAAGCCGCAGGTATTGCATGAACAGAGCACGGTCGTGTTTACCTTGGCTTTGCTGGAACCGCAGAAGATTGAACATGGCGTTGGCCTTCAGCGAGTTGTGAGCCGCGGACAACCGCTGGGTGAACTGGTGGATTCGGTTCAGGTGCTTGCCCCGTTCCTCCAGGTCGAATCGCGTGTCGATGTCGTTTGATGGAGCCAGCTTGGTCAGGTAGGCATGGATGAAATTTGAATTGTCGATCAGCCCGGGCTCCAGTTGCAGCAGTTCGTCCATCTGGGCATGCGTCAGCTGCCGGTGAATGTTATGCTGGCCAAAGCCGCGGCTGTACTTGTTGCGCAGGTCCTTGATGATCAACCGGGGCAACCCGGACACATCCGGCCGTTGGAGCCGCGAAAGCAAATGGCGCAGGCGCGTGGCGCTCAGCCCGTCATGATCCAGCCTTTCTAGCCCGCGCGTCTCCACGCCCGACAAGTCGCCCGACCGAAAGGCCCTCGCCAAGAACGCCTCGAAGCTGATCAACTTCTGGTCCAGTGCCGTCGGGTGCTTCGGTTTCTGGCCCTCGATAATCCGACTGTGGTTGAACCTCAAGCCCAGCTCGCGCTTCAGGTGCTCGATGGTTGCCGCCGGGTTGTTCCCGTAATCCAGCAACGCCTGCCGGTCCTGAATCTCCCTCACCCGCGCCGTGCGTCCATGCCGCTTGATCCACAATGCCACCACCCGGCGCACCTCCGCGCCGTCGCCGCGCAACTGCGCATCCAGCGCGTGGTAATAATAAAAGTCGCGCGTGCCGGGGATCAGCAGCTTCAGCACCTCCTTGCGGTCCTTCGCCAAGGCGAATTTCTCAATGAACCCAATGTCCCCGGCTCGGGCCGCCAAGCCCAGCGAGAACATTAAAGAGAGGAAAAGAATGCGGGTCGTGTTTTTCATGATGGTCTGTTGATTAAAATGAATGCCCCGGCCGCCAGCAGGCCGTTCCTGTTCGACGTGAAAACCCGGCCCATGCCCCGGTCCACGGCAAAATTCTACGCCTCTCCCGCAAATGCGCCACTGCAAAAAGAGTCCCATCACGCTATCCTCCAGCCATGGCCAAGACACTTGCCGACTGGCTCCACACCGCCAATCAAATGCTCATCTTCACCGGGGCCGGCATTTCCACGCCCAGCGGCATTCCCGCCTTCAGGGGCGCCGGCGGCATATGGACAACCCGGCAGCCTGTTTATTATCAGGATTTCATGGCCCACGAGGCGTCCCGCGTGGAGTACTGGGAATACAAGCTGGAAATGTGGGAAAAACACGGGAANGCCCAGCCCAACAGNATCCACCACGCCNTTGCCCAGCTTGAAAAATCNGGCAAAGTGGAGATGGTGGTCACCCAAAATGTCGACGGNCTCCACCGCNCCGCCGGGACGAGCGAGGATAAGCTCGTTGAGATTCACGGCACGGGCAGTCTTGTGGAGTGCCAAACCTGCGGCCACCGCGAACCNCCGGNGCCCAGCTTCGAGTCCTTCAAGCNGGATCGCCANCCGCCCCACTGCGGATGCGGGGGATGGCTCAAGCCCGCGACCATCAGCTTCGGTCAAAGCCTGCGGGAAGCCGATCTGGCCCGCGCCCACGCTGCGGCACAGACCTGCGATCTGGTCATTGCCCTTGGCTCCACCCTTTCCGTCAGTCCCGCAAACCTCATCCCCTTGGCCGCCACCGAGGGCGGCACCCCTTACCTCATCCTCAACCGCGACGAAACCGACCACGATGGATTCTCCGAGGTCACCTTGCGTTTACACGGAAACGTCGAGGACCACTTTCCACCCGCTGTCGAAGCGGTTCTAGGTTCATCAACCTAGTTTTTACCAAGGACAAAAAAAGCCCCTCCCGGCAAACCGGAAGGGGTGAAATAGGTTTCTTTGCTGATCTAGAATCCGTAGATCAGGTTCAAGAAGATCGAGTGGCTGTCCTCGATGTTGGTGGTCGGGTTATCCAACACGGTGTAGCGATACTCCACGCGGGAGATAACGCCGGCCCACAGGTCGTAATTCGCGGTCACGGTCAGATCCCACGCATCACCATTGCTGCTGCCAACGTCCAGGCTGTTACCGTCCTCGACGCGCTCGCCACGGACATTGAGCGTCAGCTTTTCGCTGGCCTCGTACTCGAGGTACACGCCCACCACAGAGTCAGAGCCACCAGCTTGGGTGGATTCCACCTCGCGGACATCCCACGCAACACCAGCGCTCAGCTTATCAACCGGCACGGGCACGGAAGCGCCAACGTAGAGGTTCTCAACCGCATTGCTGCCGCCGTCGGTATCACCACTGATGTAGGCGATGTCCAAGGTTGAGCCAGCAAGGAAGCCGAGGCTGTCCGGAGCGGTCAGATTCAGGGCCGCGCCCCAAGTCTTGCGATCACTGTTGTTGGACGAACCCGCCGAGGAAGCCTCGATGGTGTTGGCCAACAAGCCGGTCACGCCGATATTGTCGGTCAACTGGTAGCTGCCCTTGATACCTTCGTGGATGGTCGGCTCGATCGCGTATCCCCAAGAGTGGGAGAAATGCGGGTTATTGATATAGTCGACGGACTCCATGCCGAGGATGGTGTCAAAGCGGCCGACGTTCAGGTCGATGCCCGTGCCAACCGGCAGGTTCAGCGTGAGGTAGGCGTTCTTGACCGCCAAGCCCTCATCACCGTCCGCGCCACCGGCCACGCCCAAGTCATCGGCGTCGGTGCCAGCCCACAGTTGCACGTTGTAGCCAGCGCCCCACTCACCAGAGCTGGTGGGAGAAGCGAGGGTCAACGACACAACGTCCAGCGCGAAACGATTCGCACGGGCGTCACCTTGGGTGTAAGCGGTGCCGGTAGTCTCACCGGGCGTCCACTGATACGATGTGCTCACGTAACCACTGAGAGTCGTGGTGGCCAACTTGGTCTGCACCGAGTTGGCGTCTTGAGCCTGAGCAACAGAAGCGAGACCGATCACGCCAGCGGCGGCCAGTCCAACTGTCCATTTGTTCTTATTCATGTGTATTGTTTCCTCCTGCGATATTTGGTTGTTAACTATTATACTGCAGTTTTACTGTGTGGAGCCTGCGCTGCATAGCACGGCCCCGGCACCCTAAAAGGTGCTGCGCGGCGTTTATGTGCAATTCATGTGGATAAGGCAAGCAGAATTTTAGGTTATTTTCCCTTGTTTTTTACCGGCCCACCACAGGCACGCTTCTGGTCTCGCCAAGTCTTCCGTTCATCGAAAGTCCCCCGGTCCAACACACTCTTCAAAATCCGGAAACAGACCGGTTCAAATCGGTGAATTACCTGTGAACTGCACCTTGACGTAAGCTAAAAAAACCATAATTCAAGTCGCTCCAAACTCATTATACCCCTGAAAACAAGGCATTTACAGCAAACTGATACGCACACATACAAAAAATTTGAATCCGTTGAATAAATTTGCCTGTTTGTAGTCTTAACTGACGAGAGCGAACCCCCACAGGTCCCTCTCAGAGGAGGATAGAACAGGTTGGGTAGCCCGTCGCTTAGCGGATTCGCGAAAGCGACGGGTTTTTTTGTTTCAACCGGTTTTTTCGTGGCACCCTGCAGGCCCGCCACTATCCTGCCGCTGCATGGCTGAACTCGATTCCCAACTCAAAAGGCACCTCCGGCAAACCCCCAAGCTCGGCCGCGACGTCTATCTAGCCAGCAGCGCCGTTGTCCTCGGTGACGTCACCATGGGCGATCAGTCCAGCCTCTGGTATGGCGCCGTGGCCCGGGGCGACATTCAGCGAATTGAGATTGGCCCACAAACCAACGTGCAGGACAATGCCGTCCTCCATGTTGCCGATGATTTCCCCTGCGTTCTGGGCGCATGGGTGACCATCGGTCACTCCGCCGTTATCCATGCCTGCCAAGTTGGCGATGAATGCCTCATCGGCATGGGAGCCGTCATTCTCGATGGCGCTGTGATTGGCGAACAATCCATCATTGGCGCGAATGCCCTAGTCACTCAGCACACCCAAATACCTCCTCGCTCCATGGTCTTGGGCTCACCGGCCAAGGTCGTCCGCCCACTCAAGGACACGGAAATAGCCGGCCTCAAAATGTGGGCGCAAAAGTACGTCGACAATGCCGCCTATTGCCTGAAGAACAACCTGAATGTCGGTGGCCCGTTGCCGACCTGAGAAATTCCAAACTTACCGCCGCCCGTCACTCTGTAAAGCACCCAGTACTCTTTTCCATTCTCACAACCCCTTCTTCTTGAATGGAACAGCCTCTTCCTCTTTCGGTGACGGTTGCACTGGTATCGATCCTGACTGATCCTCGCCTGACTGATCCTCGTCATTGCTTGCTGCCCCATCCCACGGGCGATTTTCCGCCGGTGCCGACATTTTGCTTTGGCCTCCCCCATCTGACCCATGATGGGCTTCTCCCCCTGCCGTACCCTCCCACTCACGTATTCGCCGTTGGGCGGCTATTGCCGCACTGAAGGCGGAGTCTATGATCTGCTCGAGGCTGTTCTTATCCGCCTTGGACATTTTTATTCGGGCCCAAATCTTCTGGGCACCCGCCTCAGTGTTCCAAGTCAGCGTTGCCAGCCCGAGATCCTCAGCTGAGTCCAAAACAAACCCCATCTCCTCATCGTCCCTGGCCGTTCTGGCCAAGCTTTTTGTCAGTTCCTCAGAATCCACGAAAAGACCCGAGTCGTTGTCGGCCAGCAGGTTGTATTTCTCGCCGGAGATGGGATCGCTCACTGCGCCGTTCTTTTCCAGACCACTTCGATCCTTCGGGGAGCAAAAGAAAAATGCGTCGTCGCGCATAACCAGACGAATGGGACCACCTGATTCCTTCATCAGTTCCCTCGCGGGCTCAGCCAAAATTTTTCTCACTCGATCCCCGTCCTTGATAGTAGCTCCAAAAAGGATGGCCGGTTGGGGTGTGCTCCCACCCCACCGAGTCTCAACCATCTCAATGCCAGTGAGGGCAAACACCAAGTCGCCCCCAAACGCGCCCAAGACCTCTGAGAGCGACATGCCCAGCTCCGACTGCAAGGCCTCCTCCATGTCTCCCTTGATGCCCGGCCGGTCATCAAACCATTTCTGAACCACCTCCATGTCCATGGATTGGGAGAAGGCCATGATGGAATCCTCGGGGACGGCATTTAACAATTCGCTGCCAAGCCCCCCGCCGCCCCAGTCCCCCAGCAGTTTTTCATCATAATACATCGCCATATCTCCGGTGATCTCACCCTGTCCAAAATGGATGCCGCCAGCCAGTTGGAAACTCTTGAGTTTTTCCAGATCACCCAGTTGCCCAAACTCATCCTCGAGTTCCTCAGCGGGAACCATCTCCATCAAACCGCCAAGGTTCACCCAAGCACCCATGTCAAACAGTGTCGTCTGGTGCTCATGGAAACTGTCATCTGCCGCCGCCAAACCTTTACCACCCTCAAGCACGGCCTCAGCCACCTCGGCCAGCACGCCTTCTTCCCTCGACCTGCGCTCGCTATAGGGGATGTCCTGGATTACCACCACGAACACCTCATCATTAATACCGAAAGCCACTTCATCCTCAGGTGAAACCGTATCCATTTTCTTGAGCTCATCAATGAGCTTTATCAATAGCCTATCCGGCCGCCCCTCGATGGTCACGATATCCTCAAGGCCATCCAGAAAGTTCTCCCGCGAGACAATGGGGATAGTGAAGACAAACGCCGGATAACTGGCCCCAAGGGGATCAGGCATCATGAAAAAATACACCGGCTCCATCATGTTCAGGCCATACTCGGATGGGTTTTCGAACAGATCCTCGATCTTCTTCCTGACAGGTCGGGGCATGGACATTTCCTGCAGGATACCCTTGCTCATCAGATCGCTGATCTTGCTTTTCTCAAGCAAATCCCCCACGTGGGCGGTCACCACCAGCGCACTTTCCTCTGGCACATAGCTGGCGGTTTTGGGCAGGGGCCGGGAAGGCGTGTCAAAGAGGAGAATGAAAGTTGCCGCAATTCCGGTCACCACCACGACAGCCGCGATGGCCAGAAGCGCAACCTTCTGGCGGCGAGCCGCAGGCGCGGCCGGAAGATCCTCAAATATCCGCGATGCATCGTCCGCGGGCGGGGCTGCTTCAACACTCTCAGGCGGCAAAGGTGGCGAAAGAATGGAGGAAAGCGGCTGCCACTCCTTCTCGCCCATGGCACAAACCTGATCCTCCAAGGTCAGCCCCCCGTCCTCGAGCTGTTTTTCCAGTTCATCAATAGTAAAAGGGCCCTCTGTGTCACCATCGCGGAAAAGCCAGAACTTCATGCCTCCGAATTTTACATTCCAAACAGGCAGGAGCAAGCGAATTATTAAAATATAATTTAATAATTGTTGTGCAACCGCTCCCGCGAGCCCATACTTTAACGAGGGCTGGGGCCCCACACACCAACACCATGAAATTTAAACGCAAAAAGACCCTTGCCACCACCCTGGTGGAAACTCTGCCGCCCATTGGCTTGGCGGGCATTCTGGCCACTTCCATCCTGCCCGCGCTGTCCAAGGCCAAGGCCCGTGCGAACCGCATCACGTGCGTGAGCAATCTCAAGCATGTTGGCAGCGCCTTCAAGTCCTTTGCGAATGATAACGACAGCCGCTATCCGTGGTTGCTGTCCGATACCGACAAGATCGCTCATGGCAAGGGCTTTGGATTCGCCGACGGCTCATGGGTGTATGAGACGCAAAACCTGTTCGCCCATCCTGGCATCAAGTCAGACCTCGGCTCGGCAAAAATTCTTGTCTCCCCGCTGGATCCTGAGCGACAGGCGATAAACGACACCATTGACTTCGCCCAAGTCAAAACCAAGGTTGACAATGCCGGCCACAGCTACGGCGTGGGCTGCGGCGACGCTGGAGGCAAGGGCGCGGATGATCTCCGCCCCTCAACCGTGCTCATAATGACCCGGAACATCAGTGCTGAAAACCTGTCCGGATCCACCGGCAACGGTGCAGCTGCCACGATTAGTGTCCAAGCCAACTGGCTGGGAGCGGGCAAGCAGCCCACCAACCCACGCGTGATGGCGAGCCTGAACTCCAACTCCGGCCAGATCGGTCAATCCGACGGCAGCGCTGGCCTATCCAACGACTTAGACTTGGCTTGGAAGACCAAGGCCCATCACAGCGAATTGGGTGGCAACTACAAGGGGACCGCCTCCGGCGTGATTGATACCCCGAACGATTGAGCCACAAAAGGGCAGCGAAATATGCCGCCTATTGTCTGAAACGCAACCTGAATGACAGCACCCCGGCACCGACCTAAGAAATTCTAAACTTGCCGCCGGACACCCATCGCGCGCGGCGAGTTCAACTGGCTGGAGCATCTGCCTTGACACGAGGATAGCCGCACTATGGAAAGTCACTTCAATTCAGTATGATTCTTCCATTTCTTTGCATCATTTTTTGTGATGCAGAAAATGGCGCAATCAAGCAGCTAATTTTTTACTTAATTTAGACCGATAAATCTTTTGACAAACGTCAGCGATGTCGGGCAGAAATCGAATCTCTAATTGGAGTTGGTGAAATGATCAGATTGTTGATTGTCTTGTTGGTTGTCGTGGGTTCAGTGTTTGCGGCAAAGAAGCCCGACGTGGTGTTTATCGTTGTTGACGACCTGAACGACTGGATCGGCGTAATGGGCGGGCATCCACAGAGTAGAACACCCAATCTGGACGCACTGGCAGCGCGTGGCGTTTTGTTCACCAATGCACACTGTAATGCGCCACAATGCGGCCCGTCCCGGACCAGTTTTTTGCACGGGCTCTATCCCAAAAGCACAGGGAGGTATTTTAACAACACCCGCCGTCCGGCGTTTTTTGGCGATCAACCAATGCAGGGGGTCACCTCGAAAAACACGCCGAAGAATCCGATCGTCTTACAACGACACTTTAAGCAGCACGGGTATCGCGTTGTCAGCGGCGGAAAAGTTGCTCATGGCAACACTATTAAACAGAAGGGGGACGTCGACGCCTATCTGAATCGCCCGCCAGATGTCCGCGGAAATTTCACCGATGAAAAAGCGAACCTTTGGGGCGAAGGCGGCCCACACAATCACGCTGAGGAAGAAACGGGGGATTATAAGGTAGCGCAATGGGCAATCAAAGAATGGCAGAAAGTTAGCGACAAGCCCTTGCTGATGACTATTGGCTTCTACCGTCCGCACCGCCCGTTCAATGTGCCCAAAGCCTATTTCGATAAGTTTCCGCTTGAATCCATTCAACTGCCGTTGGTTCGGGAGGACGATCTGGATGACCTGCCGGCCTATGGCAAGGCACTGGCGCGCTCAAACGCGCATAAGGATTTGTTTAAGCCACGCACCGTGCACGAACAAATCTTACATCTGGGCGGCAAACTGGAGTGGAAATACATGGTGCAGTCGTACTTGGCATGCATCAACTATGTGGATACCCAGATTGGCCGCTTATTGGAGGCGCTCAAGGAGAATCCTCGCAAACGTGAAACAGTCATCGTACTCACCAGTGATCACGGTTGGAACCTTGGCGAGAAGACGCACTGGTGCAAGGCGGCCCTGTGGCGAAACACCACGCGCGTTCCGTTTATGGTTGTCTTGCCCGGCGTAACCAAACCCGGCACCCGCAACAATCAGCCCATCTCCCACATCGACGTGTATCCAAGTCTCTGCGACTTTGCGGGCATCCCCAAACCAAGCCATCTTGAAGGCCGTTCGATTCTGCCTCTCTTGAAAGATCCGAAAGCGACACGCGATGTGGCCTTCCTCAGTTATGGCCCTGAGAATACCGCTGCGCAATCCGAACGCTATCGTTACTTACGCTACGAAGACGGCTCTGAGGAATTGTACGATCACCAAAAAGACCCACACGAATGGACCAACGAAAGCGGCAATCCGGAATACGCAGCCATCAAGAAAAAGATGCGCGTTAAGGTACTCCGCTTCCAGAGTGAGTAGCGAGTGGAACATCATTCACCGCCACACCAAAGGCATCCAGAGTATCACCTACGCTTGCTGAAACACAGGAGGAGACTTCAGTATAATTGGATTTTGGATTGAATTCTCTCCGTCTTTCCTCATTATCGCGGCTCCTCGATTGTTGCAGTGCATTTGTATTGCGGCAACAAGGCAAACTTCCCTTGAGTTTGTTTTTTCGGGGAAAAGGCGCGGTTAGCTCAGCTGGCTAGAGCACCACCTTGACACGGTGGGGGTCACAAGTTCAAGTCTTGTACCGCGCACCATTTTTTTAACCCCCTGATCCNTCGATCGAGGTTCCATTCCCCGGCGCTGTCGCGTTGACATCCGGTAGNGTTGCATTGGNCGNCGCCGGTGNGGGNGGTCTCGGCTTGGGCGGGGGTGCCGCCGAGTTGGTGCCCTGTGAATGCGGGTCGGNCGGCGGAGTGCAGGCAGGGAGCACCAAGGCAAGTGCAGCGGGAAGCCAGGCTGGTTTGTTCACGGGCGGTTTTTATCGAGAAGCAACACCAGACGCAAGGAGCTTCAGGGTGTCACCAGCGTAAAAGCACCTCCATGCTCCTCGGCAAGTTGTCGGAGAGATCGGCTGCCAAAGTACCACTTGTTGCCGAAGCCGAGGGGGTTGATGCGCACTGCCCGGTTGGCGTTTAAATCCCCCGCGAGGTTGTGTACGCGACGAGAGAATTCGCCGTCGCTCAACAGCCAGATGACATCCGGCTCCTGCTCAAAGGCTTGCACCAGAGCAGAGGAGGGGCTAGTGCCGCCACTGGGTTTCTGTGACTCGATCCATGCCTTAATGACGGCCACGTTACCCGGCGTGGCGTTCAACATCTGGGGCACGGGCATAGCGTCAGTAGAGTTGTTGAAGAACAGGATATAAAATTCTTGATCCTCCTCCATGCCGGCAAGTGTGTTCAGAAGCGCCTGCTTGGCCACGGTCATGCGCTGGTCGCCCACGTCACGACGGCGCATGCTGCCGGACTTGTCGATGACAAAGACATGCCGCTTCAATTCCTCTGCGGGAAAGCCGCTTTCCTCGAATTGCTTGGCGTTGACCACGCGCTTGGGCGGTGTTCCGCCATGGGCGAAGCCGATGGCCCGCAGGGTGACCTCACGCACACGCGTCTCCGCGCCCACTCCCAAGCCGATCCGAATGCGCGCGCGGCGGGGCAGTACATCGGGGGTCTTCCAATCCGCCTGCCATCGCCCGGTGTCGGCTAAATATTCCACGCGAAAATGGCGCACACGGCGGGCGAGGACACGCGGGGCCGGTGGCGGGTTTTCCAAGGCACGGATGACAGGAGCTTCCCGCCGCACCAACTGCCACTCGCTGCCATCCGCGGAGGGTTCAACGGAAAAAGTTACGCGTCGAAAGAATTGCCGGTTCCTGCCCGGTCGATCCCCTGGCAAATGCTGCACCAGACTCAGTCTGGATTGGCCATGAAGCGAGTCGCCAATGAGCTGGTAGCGATCCTCGCCATCGGCCACGAGCACCGCCGCGCCCAAGGATTCCGCCACCTCGCGCAAAGCCACCCGCTCGCGCTGCACATTGGCAGCCGCTTCCTTGCCGGAATGTGTGGACCGCGCGATGGCCGCCCAGCTGGAATAAAGCGAACCGACCAGCAGGCCCAGCAGGGAAACAGCCGTCATCACCTCGACCAGCGAGAATGCGGAACGGGACTGGGTTTGGTTTAAACGCACGGATTCCGTGGAAATTACGTCTACGTATGATGAGAGGCTAGCGCGGGCCCGCGTCGGGGTCAAACGGGAAATGACTAGGCCTGCACCTCTGCGCCGGGCTGGGGTTGATGAATAGTGTGGGCGGCGCCGCGTTCCCGCAAGGTGGCCTCCATCCAGTCACGCGAGTCGGGGTCACCGTGGCCCAAGACAATAGTGCGAGGATCCAAACGAACAGCGAAATCAGCCAGCTCATCCCGTTGCGCATGGGCGGTGAGGTCGAAGGTTTCCATGGTACACTCGCGCGTCAGTTTCTCCGCGCTATCACTGAAATGGAAGGGCACCCCGGGCTGGCTAGCCTTGAAGCGGCCGCCGGGCGAATTGGGATCAGCGTAGCCCACGAAAAAGACCGATTGACGCGCATCGCCCGCCATGCGCACGGCGAGGTCATGCGCGGCAGTGTGCTCGCTCATCATGCCGGCGGTGCAAACGAACAGCTTGCCCCCACCGAGGTTCATTCGGTCCACGTCACCGTCACGCAACACCGTCAGGTTCAGCGCCTCGTGCAGGGAGAGGTCGGGATGTTGTCGATCAACGCGGTGGGACTCGAGGTCATAAATCTCGGTGAAGACACGCCCAAGGCCGCCAATGAAAACCGGCCGGCGTGGCAGCCTGTCCGACTGCATGGCCAGCGCGAGCAGGGCGAGCATTTCCTGCGTCCGGCCCAGCGCAAAGACAGGCAGCAACACGCTGCCATGTCCCTCCAAGGCCCGGTTGATGGCGGCAATGAGTCGGTCCATCTCCGCCTCGCGCGTCCAACCCGAAGGCGTGGGGGTGCTGCCACGGGTGGTCTCCATCAACAGCACATCAGCACGAACATCCTCAAACCGGGCGCCGTTTAAAATCGTCTGCGGCCCAAAACAGACGTCGCCGGTGTAGAAAAGAGATTCCTTCCGGCCGCGAACGAGGATGCCCGATGAGCCCAGCACATGGCCGGCGTCGAAAAATTCCAAGGTCGGCAACGACCGTTCGCCGACCTCGATGGGCACAGCCCACTCCACCTCGCGTCGATACTTGAAGCCTTGGAAAAGATGCGCCAACTCATCGACCTCGCGATGGTGGTAAAGAGGATACTCGGCGATCCCCAGCTCGGCACGCTGGCTTTTCATCACGTTCACGGAATTGTGCAGGACACGCTCGACGATGAAATAACTCGCCTCGGTCATCATCACCCTCGCGCGGGGAAAATGGCGCAGCGCAACCGGCAGCGAGCCGCAGTGGTCGTGATGGCAATGGGACAACGCGATGGCGTCGACCTCCAAGCCGGCCACCTGGTCGTACAACGGCAGCGCGGCGCGGCCCTCATGGCGCGGATGAGTGCCGGCATCGAGCAGAATGCGGTGGCCGTCGATCTCCACCAGCCAAGCGCTGGCGCCGATGTCGTCACCCGGGTTGAGATTGGTGATGCGCATGCGCGCCTATTATTTCTTGGAAGGCGGCTTGGGAATCCGCTTACGAGCCTGTTCCAGAATGGTTTTCAGGGAATCCGCCTTGCGATAACCCAGCGGGGGTTTAAACAACTTGGTCTCCGGCGCGGCGCGCTTCAGGTTCATCAGGCGCAGCCGTAATGTGCCGTGGCCCTCGGGCACCTCGAATTGCACGGGAAACCAGTCCATCGCCGCCGCCTGCCAGACCCGCGCCTGCACGGGCGCCCCGGAAGCCGGCGTCAATGTCACGCGCTTGCGGGCGCAGTTGAGCCCAAGCACCTTCTCCACTCCGTCGGCATTGGCGGCCAGCTTCGGCTTGGCCTTGAAAATAGCGGCGTCGTTCTTGGGCACGGGCATGTCGTAATACCAACGCAGCTCCGGATAGGCCAAACGCAGGGTGTTGGTCGCGGGCAAAAGAGTGAAGTGCGACCGCGCCAAGCCCAGTGCCTGCATCGCCTTGAGCGTCGCCGGCTTCAACTGCGCGCTGGTGACCCTGGCCAGATCCATCTCCAAGCGCATCATGCCCTCGCGATAAGCAAAGCCCACCTCGGATCGCACGGCCACGGTGCCGTTGACATCGGCCAGTTCCAGTTGCGCCTTGGCGGTAAAGCCCGGCTGGCCCTCCAACATCCGCGCCACCACCGCCAACGCCCCCGTGCCCGGAGCACCCGCCGGACCCGGCGCAGCCCCGGTCGAAAGCGCCAGCAGCATGGCCCACATAAATCGCATCAGCGCAACCTAGCTCACCGTCCCCCGCGCGGCCACGCAAAACCGCCTTTCGCATTGCGCCGCCAGTGAATTTCCCGCATACCTCCCGCGGCATGGGACTTTTATCCGGCAAAAAAGGCGTGGTCTTTGGCGTCGCCAACAAGCGATCCATCGCGTGGGCCATCGCGCAAGCTTGGCATGAGGCGGGGGCCGAGCTGGCGTTCACTTATCAGGGAGATCGCCTGAAGGAAAACGTGGAGCAACTGGCCGCGACGTTCGGCGAAAACACCCTGATCACCGAGTGCGACGTGACGCAGGACGAACACATCGACCGCGTGTTCAGCGAGGTGGGGGAAAAATTTGGTGGCAAGCTGGATCTGCTGCTCCACTCAGTGGCCTTCGCGCCGAAAGCGGCGCTGGAGGGCGACTTCGTCTCCACCAGCCGCAAGGCGTTTCAGGTGGCACACGATGTCAGCGCCTACTCACTGGTCGCCTTGGCGCGGGGCGCGGCGCCGTTGATGACCGATGGCGGCAGCATTGTCGGAATGAGTTATTACGGTGCCGAGAAAGTTGTGCCCCATTACAATGTGATGGGCGTGGCCAAGGCCGCCTTGGAGGCGAGCACGCGCTATCTGGCCTATGACTTGGGGCCCAGCAAAATCCGCGTCAACTGCATCAGCGCTGGCCCGATGAACACCCTGGCCGCGCGCGGCATTGGCGGATTCACCGGGATGCTCAAGCACCACGCGGAGCACGCGCCCTTGAAACGCAATGTCGAGCCTTCGGAACTGGGCGACACCGGCGTGTTCCTGGCCAGCGATGGCGCGGCGGCCATCACCGGCCAAGTGCTGTACGTCGATTGCGGCTACCAGATCATGGGCATGTAGCCGGGTCCAGATTGGGCTTGGATTGAATTCCCCTTCATTGTGTCATGGCTCCTCGCCATGGCAATCGTCTCCCATTTGGCCCCCTTCCCGCCTGGCTTCAAGCCGGAGTGGCGGGATATGCTGGAAAAAAACGTGGCGCTTTACCGGCGCATGCCGGAGGATCTGACCTTGTGCGTGGAGGAATTGGTGCCGTGGTTCATCGAGAAGGTGAACTGGGAATGGGCCCCATGGGCTGGGCCCAAACCCAACGAGGAAATGGCCAAGGTCTGCGTGTCCTTTCTGGCGTGCGTGATGGTGGTCAACCGCTCCAAGAAAGACCTCGCGCACTTTCACACGTTTGTGTTTCACCCTTCTTCACTGAAAGACGACAGCGGCACATGGGCGGGCTGGGCCTCTCGATCGGGCAAAATCGAACAAAGCTGGCCCTCCACGCGCCAGGGCATGGAGGATGGGGAAGATAATTACTGTGTGACCCTTCATGAGTTTGCGCACATGATCGATTATCGCGACCGTACGTTTGAAAGCGTTCCTCATTTCGATTGTTCCGCCGCGAGGCGGGAATATGAGGCGTTCCTGAAGTCGGAGTATCAGGATATTTGCGACGCATGGGAAAAGTCCAGCGGGTGCAACGCGGTCCGTAAATATGCCACAACGGATCCAGCGGAATTTTTTACCTGTGCCACCGAGTCGTTCCTCGAGATTTCGTTGTTACTCGAGTTTTTGCGTCCCCAACTGTATGACTGGATGAAGCGGATTTATGGGATGGACCCGGCACGGTGGCCGTAGAGAGTGAGTGTGGCGGAACTGGAGGACAAACGGTTTCACCGGTTCGACCACTGGATGCGAGGGCATAATTGGAATGGCAAAAGCGCAGAAATGGATCCGTGGCCAAAAGGAGTAGCGGCCAAGGAATATTTTAGGTGGGCCGAAGAAAAAAAAGGACGGGATTGGCTCGAGGAACGGGATCGCATTGAGCGTGAAACCAAGGAGCGCCTTTTGCGCGAGTTTGGGGAAAAGGAGGCGAGGAGCCGCAAATGGAAAGAAGAGGAAGAACGAAAGATCAAGGAGCGGCACCTGCTGGAAAACCGGACCGTCATCGTGGAGTTTCCCAACGGCATGCCACAGCTCAAGTACAAGCTGGTGGATGGCCATCGGGAAGGTGTTGTGCAGCGCTGGGATGAGAATGCCGTGTTAAGGGAAGAGGTGGAATACACACTTGGCCAAAAGCACGGCAAAGTCACCTATTATCACCCCGAGGGCCACGTTGAGGTGACCGGCTTTTATCAAATGAACCAGCGCGCGGGCGTATGGCAAGGTTGGCATCAAGATGGCACGCCCAGTTACCGCTCGGAATATCGTGACGGCGAGTTGCACACTTGGGAGCAGTTCAACTCCAAAGGCGAATCGCGCACCTATGGCAAAGTGAAGAACCGGTTTGGAAGGTAAAAAGTGGAAAGTCGGAAGTAAAAGGCACAACACAAACATCAAAAGTGCCGTGCATTCGCACCGCTTTTGAATTTTGGCCTGTGGCTTTTACTTTCTACATTTGCCTTTTTACTTCCCCCAAAAACTTCTCCACATCCTCCATCGTGTTATACCCATGCACCGCCATGCGCAGGCGACCGGCGTGGTTCATCACGTGCACCTCGGCTGCTTCCAGCTCAGCATGAATGGCATCGGCGCGTTCGTGGCGGATGGCGAGGATGCCGCTGTAGTTGCCTTCGCGTTGCCCGGACATGGGCGTTTGGCCCAGCTCGCGCAGGCCGGATTCCATTTGGGCGACGAGTGGGTCGGCGTGAGCGGTGATGTTGGCGACGCCGACGTTTTCGAGATAACGCAAGGCGGCGTTCAGCGCGTAAATGGCGGCGTAGTTCGGCATTCCCACGGAGAAACTCGCCGCACCGGGTTTGCGCACGGTGCGCTCAAAGCGGTCAGCCTCAAAGGCGTTATCCAAATGAAACCAGCCGCCGGCATGGGTGGTGAGGTCCCGTCCGTTTTTGGGGATGCCGACCACGCAGCCGCCATGCACGCCAAGGGTCCATTTGTGCGTGCTGGAGATGAGAATGTCAAAATCGCCGCAGTCCAGCTCCACGCGCCCGAGCGCCTGGGTGACATCCACAGCCACGATCGCCTGCGGCGCTTGCGCCCGCACGGCCTCGATGAACGGCGCCCACTCGAGGCGGTGACCATTATAAAAGCTCACCAGCGAAACCTGCACGAGGCGGGTGCGGTCGTTGAGCAGCGCGGGCAGGTCGTTGGCGTCGAGCGTCCCATTGCGGGCTTGCCACAGTCGCATTTGCGGTGGCTCAGCGGCATTGAGCCACGGTGTGGCGCCAGCGGGGAAATCGAGATCGGTGATCACCACCTCATCCTCCGCGCCTAGATGTAGTGCATTGGCAAGGAGGTTATACGCCTCGGAACTGCACGAACAAAACGACACCTCCTCGGTCTGTAACCCCACCATGCGCGCCGCCACCTCGCGGCAGGCTTCCATCGTCTCGTTGTGCGGTACACGACCGCGCATGCCGAGGCCCTTGTCGTGCGCATATTGCGCGAGGGCCTCGTGCACGCTCACCGGTGGGATGCTCTCGGCGGCGGTGTTCAGGTAAGCCATCCCATTCAACGCGGGGAAATCTCTTTGGCGGGTTTCGTCAGTCAGCATGGTCCTGCAACAATTTGAAGGCTAGATTCAGGTAGGTGGTCTCGCCAGCTTCAAGGTCTGCGAGTGAAATGAATTCATCCTTGGTGTGCGCTTGCCCAATGTCGCCTGGTCCGAGTACGATGGTGGGAATGCCGCGCGCGGCAATCTTGCTTCCATCACAGCCAAAGGACACGACCCGCGCCTTGTCGTCGCCCACCACCTCGCACGCCGTGCGCACCAAGGGATGCCTCGTCGATGTCTCAAAACTGGGGCTGAAATGGGTCGGCTCATCAAACACCAGCTGCACTTCGCCAAGGTCACCGCACCTTTCGCGGGTGAACACTTCCAACTCACCCAACGTCGCGCGTTCGTCCTGGCCGGGAACCGTCCGCAAATCAATCGTGATGGTGCAGCGGTCCGGGACAATGTTCACACCACTTCCCCCCTCAATGAGCCCGATGCTCCCCGTACTCGGATCGAAGCCCGCAGCGGCGTAATCGCCAAGGCGCGTTTCAAAAAATTCCGCCAGTGCCGGGATGACCCGGGCCATTCCCACGATGGCGTTGGCCCCGTTGTCCGGTTCGCTGCTATGCGCGGCCCGGCCCTCGGTGTGGATGGTGAACCGACAACTGCCCTTGCAGCCGCGCACCACCTTGAGCCCGGTGGGCTCGCCCACCACGGCAAAGTCCCAGGGATCATTCGCGTCAAGAAGGGACCGTATCCCTCTATATTTATACTCTTCATCCACCACGCAGCCGACGGTGAGGGACCCCCGCCAATCGTCGCGTTCCCTCATTTGCAGCAAGGTGGACAGCATGGCGGCCAAGGGGCCTTTCATGTCCGTCGACCCTCGGCCCCAGAGTCGGCCCTCACAGATTTCACCGCCGCACGGGTCAATGGTCATCCCCTCCGTGCTGACGGTATCCGTATGGCCATTGAACAACAGGTGCGGCCCGTCGCCTTTTCGGATGGTGAAGCTGATGTTGTCGCGGTTCTCAAGGCAGGGTTGCCGAACGGGTTCGAGCTGATTTTCGCGCGCCCAATCCTCCAGCCAGTCCACCACGCGGCCTTCGCCTGAACTGCCAGGATCGTAGGCAGGGTTGATGCTGGGAAGGCGCACCAATTGCTGGGCAATCTGGGCG
This sequence comes from Verrucomicrobiales bacterium, assembly GCA_002728775.1. Lineage (GTDB taxonomy): Bacteria > Verrucomicrobiota > Verrucomicrobiia > Limisphaerales > UBA1100 > UBA6614. The sequence goes on from PBVU01000016.1 coordinate 38,129, forward strand.
GCGGTAACAGGCATGGGTTGTTGGTTCAACGGAAAATGAGGTACAGGCTGGCGAGGATGACGACCAAGATGATGAGAATCAACAGGCTGTTGCGGGTGGAGACGAGTAGATCATTGGTGTGATCCAGCTTCTGGAACAGGCGCCGCTCAAAATCAGTCTCCTCGGCCTGCGATTCCTTGTTCTCCGCCACGCGAACCCCGTCGGGACTGAAGACGAGTTGATACACGGCGAACAACAGCACGACCCCAAGGGCGATCAGGAAAATGGTGTCATCCTCCGTTTGAGCCAGCATGGGCGCGATCACCGGCGCACTTTATGGGGTTGGCATTGGATTGAAAACGGAAATAATCCGCGCGTGGATCCTGTCGAGTCCTTGCCCACGCCGGATGTCCATCATTGGGAATCAGCCCAAGGATGGACCGGCCTTCGGAATGCCCGGGAAGCCTACGCGGAGCTGGAGAAAATCCGGCCCGAACTACAGGCACACCCACTCGTGCAGTCAGCGTGGCTGGATGCCTGGATCACTGGTCAGGAGTGGGGCAAGGCAATTGACATGGCGCAGACCTTGACCACCGATTTTCCCCAAGAGCCGGGCTTCTGGCTCCATTTGGCCTACGCCACCCGCCGTGTTGAGGGAGGCGGCTTGGATCAGGCACTGGAAGTGTTGTCGTCCGTCAAGGATGAGTTTCCCCAGGAATGGATCATCCCCTACAACATTGCCTGTTACCTTTGCCAAATGGAAAACCTTCCCGACGCCAAGGCAAACCTCTCCCGCGCCATGGTCATCGACGGCAACAAAACCCGCGCCACAGCCCTGAGCGACGACGACCTGATGCCCCTCTGGCAATGGGTTAAAAAGCTCTAACCGGTCACCGCAACGATCGCAGATATTCCACCAAGTCCGCCGCTTCCTGTGCCGTCAGGTTTTGAATAATGCCCACCGGCATGGCGGACAATTTACTGGGCCGAATGCTCTTGATATTGGTGAAAGGAATTTGGTGCTCCTTCAAGGCGGCATCACGCAGGAGAATTCCCTCCTTATCGCGGTGACGAATGAAGCCGGAGACGGGCTCTCCTTTTTTCAAACCCACAAGTTGCAACACGTACCCCGGATGAATGTGTTTTGAGGGGCGCAAAATCTGACCCAGGATTTGCCCGCGATTGTGCCGTCGGCCAAGGCCCGTTAGATCCGGCCCAAAGTCGCGCCCTTTCCCCTCAGCCCGA
>PBVU01000017.1:0-12301 GCA_002728775.1 Verrucomicrobiales bacterium
CACCAGTTGCGGATGGGTGTGGCTGATGTGGGTCTTGGCGGCCAAGTCCTTGGGAGATTTGTAACGGGCCCGGAAGGGGTTGAACCATGCGTGCAACTCAAGGCCGCGCTTGTGGGCTTCATCAATGGCGAATTTGAGGGGATCCCACGGCGGGTTGGGGGGTTGCCCCATTTTTCCGGAAAGATATTCAGACCATGGCTCCAGCTGGGAGGGATAAAGAGCATCGCAGGCAGGGCGCACCTGAAAAATGAGGGCGTTAAGCTTGAGCTGTGCGGCACGCTCAATTATGGCACGCAGCTCGCGCTGTTGGTTGGCGGTGCTTAGGCCAGGTCGTGAGGGCCAGTCAATATTGTTCACGGTGGCGATCCATGCACCGCGAAATTCGCGCATCAGCGTGGGAGGACGAATGGCATCCGTCGGGGTATATTGAGCCCCTGACAGGCTGATGGTCACAAGGAACGAGATCAATACCCCCAAGCGCATCACGAAAGGAGAATACGGAGATTTTGGCTGGTTTACAATGTTGAACCACCGGGCGTGGTTGATTTCGGTGATCTACAACTTCGTTGATGGAGGATGATTTGGAAATTGTGATTTTAGGTATTCTGTGAAATCCTTTCCGTTCCCCTTGGAATGACCGACAAGGCCTATTTTTGCATTGCAGTCACTGTGTATGGCATCGGGATGGTGTATTCACTGTTTCTGTGGCGGCGCGGCTTCCAACGGGATGACTGGACGGCATACAGCCTCTTGGGCAGCGGGTTTATCTTTCAAACAATCTCCATTGCTATTCGCGCCTTCAAATATGATCCGCCCAGATGTCCTGTGACTAATCTATACGAGACCTTGGCCTTTATCATCTGGGCGATTGTGGGAGGATACTTGGTGATGGGACTTTGGCAGCGACTGCGGTTTGTAGGGGCGTTTGCCTCGCCGCTCTTGTTCGTGATGGGGGTATTTGCCCTGATCCCGGGCATGGATCCTGATGTTCTGCCCGGCGAGGCGCGGAATTATACGGGTGTTCTGGGTAATCTCCATCGGACATTGGGGGCACTGGCCTTGGGGGCGTTTGGGTTGAGCGCAGTCGCGGCAGTGATGTATCTGACACAGGAGCATGATTTGAAGCTGCACAAGTTCCGCGCCATCCTCTCCAAGCTGCCGCCATTGCAGCGACTGGAAACGGCAATGACGCGCCTGCTGTGGATCGGCTTTGGATTGTTGACCCTGGGGATTGCGGCCAGTGCGGCTTATCACTTCCAGCCGGGCAAAGGCACGTCACTGGGCGAGCCGATGGTCGTCTGGATTCTGGCGATGTGGGTGGTGTATCTGGTGTTGATTATTCTGCATTGGCGGCACACCCAAAGCGGCCGTCGGATTGCCTGGGGGGCACTGTGCAGTTTCCTGTTTATGATCCTCACATTCTGGGGGGCGCTTGAATCTCACCTGAACTATTGACCATGGCCATTGTCTGTCTCGGATTGAATCACCGCACCGCATCCGTGGATGTGCGGGAGCGATTTGCCCTGCCGGAGGGAGAAGTGCCGATGTTGCTGGGACGCATTTGCGGGGAAACGAGTGCTTCCGAGGCTGTCGTGCTGTCGACCTGCAACCGGGTGGAGATATACGCGGCGACGGATGGAGCAGGGGGTGAACTGTTAGCCGAACTGCGTGAGCTGCTGCTTGAGGGACGGGAGATTGAAGAGGATGTTTTTTATGCCCACCATGGAATGCAGGGGGTGGAGCATTTGTTTAAAGTCGCAAGTGGCCTGGACTCCATGGTGTTGGGCGAGACGGAAATCCTCGGTCAAGTGAAGGCGGCCTATCAACTTGCACTGGAGGAAAAACGAACCGGTAGCAAATTGAACAGGGCTTTCCAGAAGGCATTCAATGCGGCGAAGCTGGTTCGGACCAGCACAAATATCCAAAGAGGCAGTGTATCTGTGGCCTCGGTGGCGGTGGAGTTGGCAGGTAAAATATTTGATGACCTGTCGGATCATGCGGTGATGGTGATCGGCGCTGGGGACACGAGTGAGAAAACCGCGCGAGCACTCTTGAGCCGCGGGGCGAAAAATGTGATGGTGTCCAACCGTTCATTTGAAAGAGCCGAGGAATTGGCTGAAGAACTGGGTGGGAGGGCCATTCATTTTGACGAATGGGAGGATGAATTTGCGGGCATTGATATCATTATCAGTAGCACCAGCGCGCTCCATTATGTCATCGACCGGAAGAAGCTGGAGCCCATGCAGGGTCTGCGGCAGCATCGGCCGCTATTGCTTGTGGACATCGCGGTGCCTCGTGACATAGAGCCGGAAGTGAATTTCCTGGAGGATGTGTACCTGTACAACATTGACGATCTGCAGTCGATTGCGGATGACTATCTGCGACTGCGCCATGAGGAGGTGGAAAAATGCGAGGAGCTGATTCGCGGCAAGTCGATTGAGCTGTTGGAGACGATGAAAGGGCCGTTACCTGCACGAGAAGAGGGGGGGCTGGATGAAACAGCGGAGGGAGGGAGAGCGGCGCAGATGTCGCCCAGTTGAGAGATGCCGGAACGCCCTGTCATTATTGCGACGCGTGGCAGCGCCTTGGCTTTGGCTCAGGCTCACTTTGTATTTGATGAGTGCCGAAGGTTGTTTCCGAGGCTTTCGTTTGAGATCAAGATCATCAAGACCACGGGGGACAAACTTCAGGCGGCGTCTCTGGCGCAGGCAGGAAAGAGCTTGCCGAAGGGATTGTTNACCAAGGAACTNGAAATGGCGTTGCTTCNTGAACAGGCGGACTTGGCGGTCCACAGNCTGAAGGATGTGCCGACTGAANTACCNGCGGGTCTGGGATTGGGTGCTGTGTTGAAGCGTGAGGATGTNCGGGATNTCCTTGTGTACAAGGAGGCNGCNGGAAATACCGGNCTCTTTCCNCAGTTGGNGGAGGNCGCGAAGGTGGCGACCAGCAGCCCGCGNAGGCGCGCGCAGTTNCTTTCAGCCAGACCCGATTTGCGGATTGAGGAAATTCGNGGTAACGTAGNGACACGCTTGGNAAAGNTGGCGGANAATGACAATTTATCGGGGNCAGTTCTTGCGGCAGCNGGNCTTCGGCGCTTGAAGTTTAAAATTGGAGGAGGAGAGCTTCGGGGCGATGCGGTGCCGGATGGTCTCCGGGCNGAGATTCTGAANGAGNATGTNATGTTGCCCTGTTCGGGGCAGGCGGCAATTGGGATTGAAATCAGGTCGAGAGATGATCGGATTGGGTCGTTGTGCGGTAGGCTGGATCACTACAATTCGCGTCAGGCAGTGGAGGCGGAGCGGGCGCTTTTGGTGGCGATGGGGGGTGGATGTTCCTCGCCCTTAGGAGCGCTGGCCACGGTGGATGGTGAGAGGATGCGACTACGGGCCGTCTCATTTCTGGGCGTTGAAATGAAGCGCGCAGATGCGGAGGGAAATGTTCGCGAGCCAGAAAAACTAGGGGACGAAGTAGCGGGTATGTTGCGGGTCTAACGAATGAATGTCTTGGCGGCTGAGTGGTTTCCGTTGGGTACATTCATCAACGGTGTTTGCATTATTGTGGGCGGGTTGGCGGGACTGTGGCTGCGTCGACAATTGTCTTCGGGTGTTCAATTGAAATTTCGCTATTTTCTGGTGGTTCTTACTTTTGCGGCTGGCGGTGGCATGATTTGGAAGGGGGCCATGGGGGGAGACTCGGGGATGGGACTGTTTTTGGCGCGATTCGGGATTGTGTTTGTAGCTCTGATTCTGGGGGCTTTGACAGGCAGATTCCTTGGTTTGCAGAGGCGCTTGGACAGATTGGGAGCTTATGCCCGTGAGCAGTTGTCAAAGAGTAATGACGACTGCAAGGGGATAAGTGAAGGATTTGTGACGTGCACAATCCTATTCTGCGTGGGACCCATGTCACTGGTTGGGCCAATTGAGGATGGTCTGGGGCGCGGGGTGCCGTTTGCCTTGCTGGCAAAATCCGCCATGGATGGGGTGGCCGCACTGGCAATGACGCCACGTTATGGCTGGGGGCCAATCTTGGCGGTTGTCCCGGTGGTTTCACTGCAGGGCACGATTACACTTTTGGCGCAAACTTTCAGCCCGATTAAGGACAACCCGGAATTACTCGCATCCGTGAGCTTGGCGGGGGGGATAATGGTTCTGACCATCGTGCTGGTGATTCTGGAGGTTCGCAAGGTGCCGCTGGCGGATTATTTGCCTGCCTTAGTCTTGGCTCCTCTCTTGGCGTACTGGTGCCTATAGCTGCCGGGCCAGTTTTCTGAAGAGAGCAATATCACCGGTGATGTGGGTTTCGGTGTTGGCCGTGACAAGTGCGTAGCCTTTGCCGTAGGCAGGGCCATTGACAACAGAGGCATGGGTGCGATTGCTTTTTACTTGGAGCCGGGCTTTTTGAATGGCGGTGCCTGGAGTTCCATCGACTTCATATTTCCAGCCGACAATGTTGGCGGCGGGAAACCATCGCGGAAGTTGTCGGATGATTTTAGGGGCGGGTTTGAGGTCGATCCTTAATTGTCCTGTCTGGGTTGAAATCTTGCCCTCGTTAGGCGTGAATGATTTTGATCCAGATTGAATTGAAGATATTATATAATCGGAAACTGCGGCGGCATGAAAGATCGTGCATTTCCTTTCGTGGCGGAGATTGCGCAATGCCTGGCGGAGATCTTGAGTGGTTAGGAAGGGGGTAATTTGAGCGAGTTTGCGCCTGGGTTTGTGCTGTGCGGACTGTGAGAGGAGCAGGGTCACTTTGTGGCCAGCCCGACTCAGGGTATCGGCCAGACGGCAACCCAGTCGACCGGTGGAATGATTGGTCAGCCGTCGTACGGCGTCGATGGGTTCCACGGTGGGGCCTGCGGTTACAATGACCTGCACGGACTGAAGTTGCATGGATTTTGGGCGAAGGCCAATTTCAAAAATGGTGAAGAATGGAATTGGGAAGCGGGGCCTTCCCGTGTCATCTTGTGGCGGTGAGCAAGATCATTGGTATCGACTTGGGGACAACCAATTCCGCCGTGGCGGTGGTGGAAGCAGGCATCCCCGGTTTGTTGGCGGATGAGGAAGGGCGGCGCCTGTTGCCATCGGTTGTTCGCTTTGACAGAGGTGATGCGGCAGTTGGGTGGGAAGCTCGGCGGGGGATGATTGTTCATCCGCGTGACACGGTTTACTCGGCCAAGCGGCTGATGGGGCGGAGATTGAGTGAAGTTGAAGCGTCTGCTTGGCCTTTTGACTTGGTGGAGAAACAAGGTAAGACTGCGGTGGCGGTGGGAGGAGATGAGTATCTTCCGGAGGAGGTAGCAGCTGAGGTGCTTCGCGTTCTGAAGGAACGCACGGAGGCAGCATTGGGGGAATCCGTGGGCAAGGCGGTGATTACCGTGCCGGCCTACTTCAACGATGCACAACGCCATGCAACGAAGCAGGCTGGCGAGTTGGCGGGTTTGGAAGTGGAGATAGTTTTGAATGAGCCCACCGCAGCGGCATTGGCCTTTGGCTTGAATCGGGGATGTGAAAAGGCGCGGATCGCGGTTTATGACTTGGGCGGCGGAACATTTGATTTGTCCATATTGGAACTACGTGAAGGAGTGTTTGAAGTTGTGGCAACACACGGGAATACGCATCTGGGCGGGGATGACATCGATGCGCGTGTGACGGATTGGCTGAAGGAAGAAATTCTGAAAGGCGGTGGGCCGGATCAATTGGATTCTGAAATGCTGGCGCGAGTACGAGCGGCGGCAGAGGCGGCAAAGGTGGCATTGTCCACGGAGAATGAGACGGAGATTGCACTGCCTTTTCTGGCGCCTGATTTCAGCTTCAAGACTGTCTTGGTCAGGGGAAATCTGGAAAGGATGACGAAGGGAGTGCTGGACCTAACCAGGAATCACTGTCGACAAGCACTGGCGGATGCGGGTTTGGAACCCGAGGATTTGGATGAGGTGATTCTTGTTGGCGGACAGACGCGGATGCCGTTGGTGCGACGGCTGGTGGGTGAGTGGTTTGGCTGTGTGGAGTATGAGGAAGCTCGGGGCGGGGTACGGTTGGGGACAGATTATCATGAGGAGAGCGCTCCTCGCCTGAACACATCGCAAAATCCCGACGAGGCGGTTGCTCTGGGGGCAGCACTACAGGGGGCAATTCTATCCGGGGAAATGGATCGGGTTTTGTTGCTGGACGTAACTCCATTGTCGCTGGGGCTGGAGACTTTTGGAGGGTTAATGAACGTCATCATCCCGAGGAATTCCACGATTCCAACCAAGGCGGGTGAGCTGTTCACAAACGCGGTGGACGGGCAGCGGGAAATGCTGATTCATGTTCTTCAGGGAGAACGGGAAAAGGCGGGGGACAACTGGAGCTTGGGGCGGTTTGCGATCGATTTCGTGGCAGCCAAGCGTGGCGCGGCGCGGGTGGGGGTGCAGTTTGAAATTGACGTGAATGGGATTCTCAACGTGCTGGCGCGGGACACGGAAACAGGACGCGAGAAGATTGTGAAGATGGAATCCGCGGTGGATGTGGATGATGCAAAAGTTCAACAAATGGTTGAGGAATCTGTTGAGAACGCCTTTGAGGACATGGACGCCCGCCGCTGGGTCGAAGCTGCGCTGAAAGCACGGGAAGCACTCGGTGCCGCGCGGCAGGGTATGGAAGATTTTCGGAAGGAGATTAATTGCGACGGGATTGAAGAAGCGATCCGGGGGGTGGAAAATGCATTGTCAACGGAAGAGGATGGCCTCGGGGATTTGGGCGCCTTGAAAAGCTCAGTGGGGGCCTTGGACAGAGCGACCCAGCCGTTGGCCGATTTGATGATGGATCGCGCGATGGAGGAAATGCTGCGCCGCCGGGGGATGTTGGACTAGGCCTGCTTTTCTTCCGGCAACTCTAAGGCTGAAAAGGCGTTGTTCAGGCTTGCGTCGTTGTCATCCTCACTAGCGGCGACCTCCACTGGGGCTTCCTCGTGGTGGTGCTTCTTGGGGTTCGGATTGTCGGCGCGCTTGGAGGGGGACAGCGGGGCGAGCATGACAGTGATCCCGCGGCCGGCCTTGCGGGGCTGTGTGTCTGGCTTGCCGTAGGGGGTGAGTTCGTCAATGAACTTTTTGATTGTCTCGAATCCATATTCCTTGTGCGCATTTTCTCGCCCGCGGAAACGGAGGAAGACCTTCACCTTCATGTCCTCACAAAGAAAATCGATGGCACGCTGGAGCTTGTACTGGTAGTCGTGCGGATCGGTGAAGGGGCGAAGCTGGATCTCCTTGATCTTGATGACGGTTTTGTTTTTCTTCTGCTCCTTTTCCTTCTTGGCCTGCTCGTATTTGTATTTCCCGAAGTCACAAATTCGGCAAACGGGCGGGCGGGCATTGGCGGAAACCTCCACAAGATCCAGCCCGCGGGCCTTGGCCATTTCCAGTGCCTGCTTGGTGGGGAGCACGCCCACCTGCTTGCCGTCAGCCCCAACAACACGCACTTCGCGGACACGAATGCGGTCGTTAACGCGGATGCGCGGTGCGCGATTGAATCGTCTGCGGAACGGGGGGCGGCTCAAGATAACCCGGGGGTTTGGGTTTCAGACGAGCCGGTCGATGCGGCTAATGTGTATGTGATGAACAACGGGGAAATTCTCTTTCAAAGGCGGTCATTGGGCAAGGGAAAATTCGAGGGAGATTTTTCTCGTTCCATGGAGAGTGCGCAGGTAACGTCCCGCGTCCATGGCCAAGGTGAAACCATTTAGGGCGTTGCGTCCAAGTGCCAGATTGGCGGCTGAAATCAGTGCGCCGCCTTATGATGTTCTCTCGACGGCAGAGGCTCGTGCCATGGCGGAGGGCAATGATTTGAGTTTTCTGCACGTCAGCAAGCCGGAGATTGATTTGCCGGAAGGAGTGGATCCGTATTCGGCGGAAGTGTATGCCAAGGGGGCGGAGAATTTTCAACGGATGCAGGCGGAGGGGTTGTTGGCCTTGGAGGGAAAGCTGGGATTCTATCTTTACCGGCAAGTCATGGGGGAGCATTCGCAAACTGGATTGGTGGCACTGGCGGATTGCGGTGAGTATGTTTCCGGCGGAATCAAGAAGCACGAGTTGACCCGGCCGGCAAAGGAAGATGACCGGGTGCGACACATGGAGGCGCTTGATTCGCAGACTGGACTAGTGTTTTTAACGTACCGCGCGGTTACGGCAATTGATTCATTTGTTGAAGAGCGGACGGCAGCGACGGCGGATTATGACTTTGTGGCGGCTGATGGGGTCAGGCATGTGGCTTGGAGTGTGACGGATGAAATGGGGATTTCGTTTCTGGAGGATGCATTTGCCACGGTCGACGTGCTTTACATTGCTGATGGCCATCACCGGAGCGCGGCAGCGGCACGGATTTATGGGGCGCGTGATGGCGCGGGAGGAAGTGGTGGCTTCATTACGGTTATTTTCCCGGATCACCAGATGCAGATATTGGCGTACAATCGGGTGGTAAAGGATTTCAACGGCCTGTCTTCCGTGGAATTTTTGACGCAGTTGGAGGACGTCCTGCACATTGTCGGCGAGGGCCAGCCGGAGGGGAAACACGAAGTGTCACTCTACACGGAGGGTACATGGAGGCGTTTGCGTTTTCGCGATGAGGTGCGAGCAGGAGGACGGGCTGAGGATCGACTGGACGTGGCTCTGTTGCAAGAGCATGTCTTGGAGCCAATTCTTGGAATTCAGGACCCTAGGACGAGTGAGCGCATTGATTTTGTAGGTGGGATTCGAGGCGCGACTGAACTTGAGCAACGCGTGGATGATTTGGGCTGGGCTTGTGCGTTTGCGATGCATCCGACGAGCATCGATGACTTGTTGGCGGTGGCGGATGGAGGGGGGCTGATGCCGCCCAAGAGCACATGGTTTGAGCCGAAGTTGCGCGATGGTCTGTTTTGTCATAGTCTTGCTGATTAATGAAGATTGTCTTGGCATATTCAGGCGGATTGGACACGTCGGTGCTGCTGACGTGGCTGAAGGAAAAGTATGACGCGGAACTGATCGCTTTTTGCGCGGATATCGGACAGGAGGAGGAACTGCGCGGGCTCAATAAAAAGGCCCGCCGCACTGGGGCGTCAAAGGTCTTTATCGACGACCTGCAGGAGGAGTTTGCACGGGATTTTATTTTTCCGATGATGCGCGCGGGCGCAATCTACGAGGGGCAATATTTTCTGGGAACAAGCATTGCGCGTCCACTGATTGCCAAGCGGATGGTCGAGATTGCGCGTAAGGAAAAGGCGCATGCCATTGCGCATGGCGCAACGGGCAAAGGCAATGACCAAGTGCGCTTTGAGCTGACCACGGCTGCGTTGGCGCCGGATCTGGAAGTGATTGCCCCGTGGCGTGATGAGGGATTTAGGGATGAATTCCCGGGGCGCAAGGAAATGCTCGCATATTGCAGGCGCAAGGGCGTTGATGTAGAGGCCAGTGCCAGCAAGCCTTACTCAATGGATCGCAACCTGCTTCATATTTCCTTTGAGGCGGGGATTCTTGAGGATCCGTGGTTTGATGCCTTCGCTCCGAAAAATAAGGGGATGTTCAAGCTGAGCGTGGCACCGGAAGATGCGCCGAACAAGGCGGAATATGTGACACTGGAATTTGAAAAGGGCAATTGTGTGGCGGTAAACGGAAAGGCGTTATCGCCACTGGGGATCATGCGAAAATTAAACAAGCTTGGCGGCAAACACGGCGTGGGGCGGGTGGATCTGGTGGAGAACCGCTTTGTGGGCATGAAGAGCCGGGGGGTTTATGAAACGCCCGGGGGCGCAATCCTGCATTTTGCCCATCGGCAGATGGAAAGCCTAACCATGGATCGTGAGGTGATGCATCTGCGAGACTCGTTGATCCCGAAATATTCGGAATTGGTGTATAATGGGTTTTGGTTTGCGCCGGAACGTGAGGCTTTACAGGCGTTGATCGAGGAGTCACAGCGGAATGTTTCCGGCACTGTGCGGGTTAAGTTGTACAAAGGGGGAATGTACACGGCGGGCCGGAAATCGACGGTGAGCTTGTACAATCCAGCACTGGCGACGATGGAGGCGGATCCGACCCAAGCCTATGATCAGGGAGATGCGACTGGCTTCATCAGGCTGAATGGTTTGCGGCTGAAGGTTGGGACGAGTATTGGTAGAAAACGCGGTCGACGGCGCTAGGGAGCGGGGCCTTCCTGAACGAAGGCATTCAGGTTTCTTACCCCGGCTGACTTGGCGGCGTCGCGAATTTTTACAATGATCTCGAAGTCGGCCTTGCCGTCGGCCTCGATGGATACTTGGAGGTTTGGTGTTTGTTGAAGTCTTTCTTTCAATTCCCGCCCGATTTGGCCGATTTGGAACGGGCTTCCATCAAGCAAGATATTATCGGCATTTTCGGGAACGGTAATCACTAGCGGTTTCAAATTTTGCTGTTGGTGTCCATCGGCCTCAGAAGATGCGGCGAGATTAATGAAGGCCTGACTGTCCTTGAAGGTCGTGCTGACAACCATGAAAATCAAGACGACCATCAAGACGTCCACCAGCGAGACGATGATGACGCCGGGTGGCTTGCGGTTCTTGGCTGGGGCAAACTGCATGTTCAATCAGCGCGGTTGTAGTAGTGCCTGAGAAACTCCTCACAGTGGCTTTCTATTTCAATCGCGAGCGTTTCAATGCGCTTGTTGTAAAGGCTCCATGCGGCTAGGGACGGGATTGCAATGACCAAGCCCAGCAAGGTGGCCTGCAGGGCGATGGAAATGCCGTCGGCGAAATGTGATTGGTCGGCACCCTCGATCCCCATGGCTTTAAATAGTGAGATGAGCCCGAAGATGGTGCCCACAAGGCCCAGGAGAGGAGCGATTCCTGTTGTAATCTCCAAGACGACCAGCCCGCGTTCCATCTGCGCGATTTCGTGGCGTGCGCGTGTCTGGAGGCTTTCGGAATTTTCCTGGCGGGGAAGGTGGCGGTTGTCGATGGCATAGGCCAGAAGGCGGCCATAGGGTGAGTCAAAGTGCTGGCAATAGGCTTTAAGGGTGGATAGGTCTTCTGTGTCCTGAAGCTGGCTCTGGGCGTTTCGAAGATCGGGGGGAATGATCTTGTGCGTGCGCAAGGCGAGGCCGCGCTCGATGATGAAGGTGAGGCCGACAATCGAAAGCAGGATCAGGAGGGCGATAATCGCTGTTTTCATGGAGGAACTTTTCCCATTGGTGGGGGTATCGTCGACGGGCTGTGATTTTGCCTTGGCGGACGGGGTTGCAGATTCAGCGGCATGGGCACAAAGCGGCGAAACCGCCAAGGCCAGAAGGAGTAGCAGGTTGAGGATAAGGCGCCGGGTCAATTCAGTTTTTGAGGTTAAAGCTGAACGTGATGCGGCAGGGCCTGTGGTCGCCAAGGGAAAGTTTCATCCTGTCATTCCATTTCTCGAATGGGGCCGGCTCCTCAATGGATCGTTGGCAGACAAACTCGGCCAATGGACTCGAAAGGGCGGTGTTGCCATTGCTGACCCGAAGATTCTCGATTCTTCCGTCATGGCGCAACGTGAACTCGATGACAACCCGATAAGGTTGAAGCATCTTGGCGTCGTGGTTCTTGCGTATCCAACTGTGGTAAATTGCGGTGATAAGTTTTTCATCATAATCACCGTAGCCGGTGAGCATGACGTTGAAGCGGGGCGTGCCCTTGCGCGGGGCGCCTCCCTCTTGATGAGTGGCTTCGCCGGGAAGCAGGCGGGGATTGCCGGCATCATCTCCCAGTCTACGTTTGGCGCGCTGCAGCGGTGATTCCTTTTTGGGCGGTGGCGGTCCGGGATCCAAGCGCACCTCCAAGGGGGCGGGGCTAGGGTGGTTCACGATTTCCGTTACTGGATTTGAAAGTGAAAGATTGGCGGTTTTTGGGGTGGACCCGCGTGTGCCTTGTTTGGGAAGGGCGATCTTTTTGGGTGCGCCAGCGGGCTGGGTTCTTGAAGGGGCAGGGCGTGAGGGGGAAGGGTTGCTGATGGAATAATCCTGATGCTTGGGGCCGGGGGATTGAACTCCGCCTCGTGGTAATGGTTTCAGTTTCTTTAATGATGGCTGGGGAATGTCGCGTGTTCGCGCCGCTTCTGCTTCGTCTCCGTCAACCTTGGCCTTGTTTTGGTTGCCGGGCTCAGGATTTGCCGCCTGAGAATTTTTATTTGAGTATTTGTCGGCGTCCTCAGGTTTTTCGGCGGATTCATTCTTGGGTTCGACTTGGACAAATGTGCTGGGCTGGACTTTTTTAACTGGAGGGGGCGGAACAGGTTTTGAGGCTGGTTTGGGTTGGATAAACTCCAGTGACAGCTTGCGTTTTGGCTTGT
>PBVU01000018.1:0-8582 GCA_002728775.1 Verrucomicrobiales bacterium
TGGGCCATAGGGTGAAGAGGAAGTTTCCGTTCCGCCAGACGAAATGGTACGCGAGAGAGGACTCGAACCTCCACCTCTTGCGAGACCGGATCCTAAATCCGGCGCGTCTACCAATTCCGCCACTCGCGCGTGTTGGGTTGCATAGCAGTCTGTCCGGTTTGCCGCAATCCCTCTTTGACTAGCGCTAGGTGTGGCGGAGGGCCTCGATGGGGTCCAGTTCGGCGGCGCGGCGGGCGGGGTAGACGCCGAAGATGATGCCGACGAGGACGGAGATACCAAAGGCGGCCAGGACGGCTTGGATGGTGACGACGGTGGCCTTGTTGGTGTAGTGCTCGACCAACTGGGGCACGAGCACACCCACGGCCACGCCGACGAGACCGCCGACGATAGAGAGGACGACGGTTTCCACGAGGAATTGCATGACCACTTGCCGCTTGCGCGCGCCCAAGGCGCGGCGGATGCCGATCTCGCGGGTGCGCTCGGTGACGGTGGCGAGCATGATGTTCATGATGCCGATGCCGCCCACAAGCAGGCTGATGCTGGCGATGGAGCCGAGCACGATCTTGAAGATGCGCTGGGTTTCCTCGGCGTGCCTTAAAAGTTCGCGCGGGACGATGATCTCGTATTCGTCGGGCTTGTGGGCGTGATCCAGGGCGCGGCGGAGGGCGGGGACGGAGGTCTCGACTTCGTCTTCGTTTTTGAATTTAATGACCAGTTCGCTGAGTTCGACGCGTTCGCGGGTGTAGCCGCCGGCGAAGCGAACGAGGGACTTGGTGCCGAGGCGGGCATGGGCGGCGGTGAGGGGCACGTAGATGTTGGCGTCGAGGGTTTCCTCTTCGGCGGCATCGCCGGATTGGCGGTCCTTGACGGTGCCGGTTTCGCGGACGACGCCCTTGACCTGAAATACCTGCTTGCCAACCTTGATGCGCTGGTCGATGGGGTTGTGATAGGCGAACAGGCGGTTGGCAAGTGTGTCGGTGAGGATGCAAATGTTGGCGCGGCCGGTCATATCGAGCTGGTTGATGAAGCGGCCGCGGACGAGTTCCACCTGGCCCATGTTGCGGTGGTGCGGCTCGGTGGCGATGACGCGGCAAAGGACGCGGGCGCCATCGTGCCAGACTTTCATGTCGCGGTAGATGCGCTTGGCGAGCATCTGGTCGATGCGATCCCGGAAGATGGACTGGACGAGATTGGTGTCGGCGAGCTTGAGGCCGTAGTTGGCGGTATAGATGCGCTTGTTTTCGCTGGCGGAGCTGCCTTGAGGGGGCTTGACACTGCGGATGATGACGTTGGCACTGCCGAGTTCCTTGATCTTGGCCAGGGCTTCCTGGCTGGCACCTTCACCGATGGCGAGCATGGCAATGACGGAGCAGACTCCGAAGATGATGCCGAGCATGGTGAGCAGCGAGCGCATCTTGTGGAGCATGAGGCTCCGGATGCCCAGTTGCACGGCGCGTATGATGGCGGTGATCATGGGGCCAGCGCGGCGGCCCGGGGCCGGTTGGAGGTTTCACTGTCGACAAGGCCGTCCTTGAGGCGCACCACTTGGTCGGCGCGCGCGGCGACTTCTTCGCCATGGGTGACGGTGACGACGGTCTTGCCTTCGTTATGGAGCTGGTCAAAGAGGTCCAAAATTTCCCCCTCGGTGCTGGAGTCGAGATTGCCGGTGGGCTCGTCGGCGAGGATCATCAAGGGATCGTTGGCTAGGGCGCGAGCGATGGCGACGCGCTGTTGCTGACCACCGGAGAGTTGCTTGGGGCGGTGGTCAAGGCGGTCGCCCAGCCCCACGAGCCGGGCCAATTCCAGACAGTTGTCAAATTCCAGAGAAAGATCGCGACCCTGATAGAAGAGCGGCACGTGGATATTCTCAATGACGGTGAGCTGCTCGATGAGGTTGTATTGCTGGAAGACGAAGCCGATGCGTTCGCCACGTACATCGGAGAGGGCGTCATCGTCCATCTCGGAGACGTTTGTGCCACCCAGGAAGTAATGCCCCGCCGTGGGCCGATCAAGGCAGCCGAGAATATTCAGGAGCGTGGATTTGCCGGAGCCAGAGGAGCCCATGATGGCCACGTAATCGCCCTCATGGATTTCCAGGTCAATGCCGCGCAGCGCGGGCACTTTGACCTCGCCGAGGTCATAAGTCTTGGTGAGCCGGTCAAGGCGGATGATGGAGGGGCCGCTCATGGCATGCGAGTGCACGCGGTGGGTTTAATGCCCGGCAGCCGCCCGGGCCGGGTGCTTGTCCGGTTTGTTCCGGATATCATTCTCGGGCAACTCGGGCGACAGTGCCACCTCGTCACCTTTGCGCAGACCGGACTTGATCTCAATGAAAGTGCTGCTGGCGCGCCCCACTTCCACCGCCCTGAGCATAGCCTGGTCGCCTTGGCGGATCATCACCTTGGTCTGGCCCTGATGGGTGATGACACACTGCACGGGCACCTTTAAAACATCCTCCAGCTTGGCGATAATGATCTCTGCCTTGGCGGATACGCCTGGTTTCAAGTCCTCGGGCAGTGCGTTGCCATCGTCTTCAATCCAGACCTCGGTGTTGTAAACGGAGATATCCTCATAATAGCGGATCATCCGGTCAGGCGTGGGCGCCACCTTGCGGACGACGGCCTTGAATTCCCGGTCCGGCAGCGCGTCGATGCGCACCACCGCTGGCTGGTTGCGGCTTACGTTGCGCACCTGTGATTCATGTACGCGCACCACCGCCATCATCTGGCTGACGTCCGGCAGCATNATAACGTCATACCCCTTGCGAACCTCGTAGCCCTTCTCGATGGGCGAGGAGGAGTAGCGCGAGCTGGANCTGAGCGCATAGATCACNANGCCNTCCTGNGGCGCACGNATTTCCGTCTTGGCCAGTTGATCCTTGTAAAGNGCCAGCTTCTCCTTCTGNGCGGCNAGNCCNTGNTCNCGGCGTTCCACCACNTCGGCCTGNGANTGCACNACGGCTTCGGANTTGTTCTTGGTNCGGATTTCCTGTAGCTCGGCCTGCTTGTACTTGCTCCGGTAGCGGGCCTCCATTTGTGGTTTGTCGAATTTTTCCAAGAGCGCCTTTTCCCGCTTGGTTTTCTCGATGAGGTTTCTTTCCCGCTTGATGGACAGTTCATCGATCTTGACCTGCGAGGGCGTGGCATATCCCTTTTCCAACAGGCGGCGGGTGAGCGCCAGCCGCTCCTCGGCGCGCTGGATTTCCTCCTCCGCGAGGTCGATGCTGTTGTCGAGCTGGAGTTGCAGCAGGGGGTAGTCTCCCTCCACGTACTTTTGCAAATCCTGCCGCGCGAACTCGACATCCTGCACGGCTTGTTCATCGGCTGCCGCAGTTTCCAGCTTTCGCAACCGCAAATCCTTGCGTGCGTTGGCCAGATCGCGTTCAGCATCAATCACCGCCTTTTCCTGACCATGAATCTTCTCCTTCAAGGCCCCGTCCTCAAACTTTACTAGCAGATTGCCCGGAACGAGAATTTCCTGACCGGACTCCAGCGCGTCCCAATCCACGTCCGGGTTGGCCAAGCGCATGGCGGCTTCAAATTCCCGTGCGGGCTGGCGCACGGCCCCTTCCGCTTGCGCCTCGTATTGTCTGGCTAGGGATTGCAGCGTGTCACCCGAGGCCACCACGTGTGTTACCGGCCCCTTTACGTATGTGCCTTCTGCCACCAAGTCCACAATCACGCCGCCACCGTCCAGTTCGCACTCGAGCTTCTTCTTGCTGGTGGAGTCCAGCGTGCCGCCTTCCTCCACGGTGATCTTGAAGTTGCCGCGTTCCACCTTGACAAATTGCAGGCGCGCCGATGTGTCCTCCGAAGGCTCGAACCATTTCGCGCCCATGAAGAAAGCGGCCATCAGCACAACGATCACGGTCGTTAAGGCCGGGTGTCGCGTTATGAATGCCTTCGCTTTTGCCATTGTTAATTCCCAAAGACCTTATCAGGTGGATCCACATTGGGCAATCCACCATCGGGCACCACCACATTGGCGCGCGCGCCCGGCAAATCCTGCTTTTCCAACCAGAACTGCTCGCTTTCGACGTTCATTGCCCCGAGGTTCTTCAACAAGGTCCAGCGGGCAACGTGATAATTCACCAACGCGCGCGTGACGGCGTTTTGCGCGCTTACCAAGTCAGCCTGTGCCTCCAGTTGGTCACGGATGTCTGCTTCATCCGCCTCCAGCAGCAACGGGGTCACGGCCACCCGTTGCTCGGCCAGCTTCAGCGCGTTTCGTTGGATCTCATAATTCTCCCGCTCCTGTTCCAACGCGCGCACGCCTTCGCGGATGTCCTCCCTTAACTCGTCCAGAGTTGAGGCCAGCGTGCGCAGTTGCTTTTCAAAATTGATTAGGCTTTCCCGGTAGGCATTGCGCGAGGTCAACTGGTCCAGCGGCAGGTCCAGTTTCAGACCCGCGTTGGCCGTGAACTGGCCCGGCTTGAAGGAGCCGTAAAATTGATCCGCCAAGCTGGCATCCGTCACGATGGAGAGGCTCGGCTGCAAGGCATTGGCCGCCACTGCTACCTTGCGCTTGGTGTCCTCGAACTTGTCGATGGTGTTCAAGACATCCAGGCGCCGGGACACTGCCAGCTTGTATACATCATCCGCAGTAAAGGACCGGACGCTCGCCAAGGGCGGCAGCCCCATTCGTTTTAGGTCTTCCAGTTCAGCGTCCACCAGTTGCAGGGATTCCCCAAGTGGCAGCCCGAGGTGTTGTTTAAAGCTGTCCAGGTTTTGCCGGTACGATTCCACCGCCCCGAGGTAGGACACGCGGGCCGACAGTTCCTTTTGGCGTGCCTGATCCACCTGATTGCGCGGCAGCCTTTCCGCTTCCGCCAAGGCTTCCGCGCGGTCGCGCGCCTTTTGCAGGTCAATATAGTTCTGGTAACTGTTGCGTACGGAATCCTTGCTTTGGAGCAGCCGGAAATATTCCGTCACCGTGTCGATCGCAAAGGTCTTCTGGTAATGGCTGTAGTCGCGAATGGCGTAGGCCACGTTGCGCTCCGCCTGGGTCAAGACCTCTGCCGCCATGGCCGCGCCCGCACCGCGCAGCAAGGGTTGGGTAAGTGTCAGGGTGATCGAGGGCACTTTCGGTTTGCCATCGAAATACAGGACCAAGTCATTGGCCAGCGTGGTCGAGAATTGGCCGCCGGTTTTCAAGACCTTGGACAAGGTCAGGTCCAGATCCGAGTCGCCCTTCAGGCCGCCATCCTTGGAACGGCCGATGCCCAGATCCGCACTCGACTTGGTGAAGCGGAAGGTAAACTGGTGGCGCGTGCCGGTCAGCGCCAGTGCGCTGAGGTAAAGCTGTTCACGCTGGAGCTGGTAGGCGTGGTTGTTGGCGATGGCGATGCCCAGCGCGTCGCGCAGCGTGAGCTTGCGGCGGCGGTCGGATTTGGGCGATCGCTCAAAGCGGATTTCCTCAACGGAGATTTCCTCCGGGTCACGGTTGGAATAGGCGGTGTCCACCAGAAACCGGCTGGCACGGCCAAAGACCTGCCGCTCGCTCTCGGCAATGATGCCGCTCCCCTCGCGATCCGCTGCTGCGCGGTATTTTGCGGCGCTGCAGCCCGCCAAGAGCAGGCACAGCGTCAATGTGCAATAGTGCAAGTGTTTCATCACCTTGGCCAAGGGGCTTACTATGTAATCGGACGTTTCTACCGCCGGGTTAATCAATTAAATTAGGCATGGCGCAGGGCCTCTATGGGGTCAAGGTCCGCCGCGCGGCGGGCCGGGTACAACCCGAAGACAAGCCCCACGCTCACCGAGAGGCAGAACGCCACCAGCACTGACCATTCGGTGACGATGGTGGTTTGGTTCAGGAAATGGTGGCGGATTTCCGCGAAGCCCCAGCCGCCCACCACACCGATGGCGCCGCCGATAAGGCAAAGCATCAGCGACTCCACCAGAAACTGGACGGTGATATCCACNCGCGTGGCGCCCAGCGCTCGGCGCACGCCGATTTCCTGCGTNCGTTCTGTCACNGTGGCCAGCATGATGTTCATAATNCCAATGCCGCCCACCAGCAGCGAGATGCATGCGATGTACAGCAGCATNCGCGTGTCGCGCGCCTTNTGNGCGCGCAGCACGGCCAATTCGCGGATGGGCACCACGATCTCGTAATCGCGCTCNTCCCGGTTGGCTTTNAGGGCCTCGTTGATGAGCGGCAGTGCTGGCAGCACTTGGCTTTCCTCGTCGAATTCCACGCGAATCTCCGTCAGTTCAACGGCTTCCAGCTTTAGATCACCCACGCTTCGGTCCACGTTGCGCACCCCGTACAGTGCCTTGAAGGTGGAGAGCGGAATGTACACGTTGGCGGTGATGCTTTTGCCCGCGGAATCAATTCCCTGTGGTAGCTTGTCCATGTCCGCGCGTTCCTGCAGGACGCCCTTGACCTGGAACACTTGCGAGGATTCGTAGCCACTCACGCGGATGCGTTCCATCAACGGGTTGTGTCCCGCGAAAAGTTGCTCGGCCAATTCCTGCGTGATCACGCATGAGTTCTCCTTGCGCGCCTCTTCGATCTCATTAAGGAATTGTCCGGCTACCATCTTGGCCTGCGTGAACTCGGGGTAGTAGGGGAATGTGCCGATCAATTGGCAGCCGACCTCGCGCGGCCCGTGCACTGCCGTCATGCGCTTGTTGAGCATGGGCAGGACACGTTTCACACCCGGCACGGTTTTCTTGATGCGCGTGGCGTCGGAGCGGCGCAGTCCGTAATGCGCCATCCAACGCCGGAAAAAGCTCTCCCAGTCGCCGTGCATCTGCTCCTGCATGGAGGGCGGCTTGATGCTCCGGATGATCACATTGCGCGCGCCCAGTCCGCGGATGGCTTCCTGCGCGTCATGACTGGCGCCTTCGCCGATGGCCACCAGCGTGATGACAGCCCAAACGCCGATGATCATGCCCAGCATGGTCAACCCGCTTCGCAGCTTGTGCAGGCGCAGATTTTTAAAGCCTGCCTGAATGATTCGGATGACGGAAAAGCCGGGCATACTAGGCGTGGCGCAGGGCCTCTATGGGGTCCAACAGGGCTGCGCGGCGTGCGGGGTAAATGCCGAAGGCAAGCCCCACGCTCACCGAGAGGCAGAACGCCACCACTACCGACCATTCGGTGACGATGGTGGTTTGGTTCAGGAAATGGTGGCGGATTTCCGCGAAGCCCCAGCCGCCCGCCACACCGATGGCGCCGCCGATAAGGCAAAGCATCAGCGACTCCACCAGAAACTGGACGGTGATGTCCACCCGTGTGGCTCCCAAGGCGCGCCGCACGCCAATTTCCTGCGTCCGTTCCGTCACTGTGGCCAGCATGATGTTCATGATGCCAATGCCGCCCACCAGCAGCGAGATGCACGCGATGTACAACAGCATCCGCGTGTCGCGAGCTTTCTGTGCACGCAGCGCGTTCAACTCGTTGATGGGTACCTGGAACTCGTAATCCACCTTGCCCCGCCGCGTCTTGTCCAGGGCCTCCCGCAGTAGCGGCAGCGCGGGCATCACTTCCTCAACGGATCCAAACTCCACGCGAATCTCGGAGAGATCAACGCGTTCCACAATCAGGCTGCCCACGCTGCGGTCAATGTTCTTGATGCCGTACAGCGCCTTGAAGGTGGAGAGCGGGATGAACACGTTGGATCGAATGGTGCGTCCCATTACCTCCTTGTCCTTGGGCATCTTGTCCTGATCCGAGCGTTCTTCAATGATGCCTTTCACACGAAAAACCTGATGCGATTCAAAGCCGCCGATGACAACGTCCTCCATCAGCGGGTTGTGGCCGGCAAACAACTTCTCCGCCAGCGTGCGGGTGATCACGCAGGAGTTCTTTTTTTGTGCCTCCTCAATCTCGTTCAGGAATTGGCCAGCCACCATCTTGGCCTGGGTGAATTCCGGATAGTAGGGATAGGTGCCGATGAGCTGGCAGTCTTCATCGCGAATACCATGGCGGATGTTCTTTCGCTGAGTGAGGATCGGCAGCACCTTGATGACCCCGGGCACGGTCTTGGCAATGCGCACGGCATCGGCATTCTTCAGCCCATAAATCGTTTCCCACTGCATCTCGCGGCCCTGCAGTTGGGTCTTGTCCGACATGGGCTTGACGCTGCGGATGATGACGTTGTTGGCGCCCAGCGCCTTGATGGCTTCCTGTGCGTCGTGGCTGGCGCCCTCGCCGATGGCCACCAGCGTGATGACCGCCCAGACGCCGATGATCATGCCGAGCATGGTCAACCCGCTGCGCAACTTGTGCAGACGCAGGCTTTTAAACCCGACCTGGACGATCCGGAGCATGGAGAACCCGTGCATGTCAGTCCTCCTGTGCCGCCCCTGGGTTG
The DNA here is from genome assembly GCA_002728775.1 of Verrucomicrobiales bacterium. GTDB lineage: Bacteria > Verrucomicrobiota > Verrucomicrobiia > Limisphaerales > UBA1100 > UBA6614. The sequence goes on from PBVU01000018.1 coordinate 8,324, forward strand.
TTGTTGGTCTTGCGGGTCAGCTTGACTTTGACCCGGATTTTTTCGTCATCCTCTTTCTCTTTCGCGGGAACAGCCTGCAGATCCTCCTCGCTTAACTGGATGGAGGTGATGATGGCCGGCTGCGGTTTTTCCTTCGCCTTCGGTTGGTCCTTGCCGTTGCGAATGTCTCGGTCGATCAGGCCGTCCTTCAGGTTGATGACCCGCTCGGCGCGCGCGGCCACGGCGTCATCGTGAGTGACCACCACGAGCGTGCGGCCCT
>PBVU01000019.1:0-22205 GCA_002728775.1 Verrucomicrobiales bacterium
CACACGTTGAAACTCCCGCTCGATGGAGATTGCCCGAGGCGGCGGAGGGGGTGGGGGGGGCACGTTGTTTGGGGTCCGCCACCATAGCAGGGAACAGCCTTGGGCAAACAAGGTGATTGCCAGAAGAATGGCTGCTTTGAAGGGCACGGCGGTTTGATAACACTGTTGAATGACGATTGCAACGGTGGTCTCGACGTTGCGGAGATAAAAGGATAGTCTCGGTTTGTGGTGCTTGAAGATCATATTGGAGATGTGTGCCGGAAAGCGCGATTGCAGACGGGCACGGATATGGCTGAGGCGACGGCGGCGGCCGGTGTGGATGATGCGGCGTTGCATGCGTTTGAAACGGATGGGATGAGTGCGGCGCAGGTGAATGTGAAAGAGTTGGCGGCTTTGTTGGGGCTGGACGCTGGAAAGGCGGGGCGAGTGGCCGATGGCTGGGGGCCTATGCCTGTGGATTTGTCGAGGTGGCGGGAGTTGAGGATGGTGACGACCGCTGAAGGGTTTGAAGTGAACAGTTACCTGATTTGGGATGCCGAAACCCGGGAGGCGGCACTGTTTGATACGGGCTGGTTTGCGGATGACATTTTTCGTCTTGTCGAAGAACAGGAACTGACGTTGCGGGATTTGTTTATTACACACATGCACGGTGATCATGTGGCGGCGATTGGGGAGGTTAGGAAAAGGAATCCGGGGGTGAGGCTGCATTCCAACTCAACTCATGCGCCCGCGGAGCAGCGGGTTATTCCCGGGAAGCCTGTTGCCGTGGGGTGCCTTGAGGTGGATAGCCGGCTGACACCAGGCCATGCGGAGGATGGTGTGACGTATGTGGTGAAGGGGTGGCCTGATGGCGCACCCGCGGTGGCGATGGTTGGAGATGCGATTTTTGCGGGATCCATGGGGAAGGATTTCAAAACTCCTGAACTGGCCATGCGGAAGATTCGCGAGGAGATTTTTTCGTTGCCGCCGGAAACCTTGGTTTGTCCGGGGCACGGACCATTGACAACGGTGGGCGAAGAGATCGAAAACAACCCATTCTTTCCCTGAAACGGACGTGTTTGCCTTGACGCGGGAGCCGGGCCGGGACTAGCTTGCGCACTCCGCGAGTCATGCGACACACGATTTCAGTGCTGGTTGAGAACAAGTTTGGCGTGCTTACGCGCGTGGCGGGCATGTTCAGCGGCCGTGGCTACAATATTCATTCGTTGAATGTTGCGCCGACGCATGACCCTGAGTATTCGCGGGCCACTTTGGTGGTTGGCGGCGATGACGCCACACTGGAGCAGATCGTAAAGCAGCTTCAAAAACTGGTGAATGTGCTGGAGGTGACTGATTTTCGGGAACACGAGTATGTGGACCGCGAACTGGTGCTGGTGAAGGTGAAGGTTGGCTCAAAAACGCGTCCGGAGGTGATGCAGATCACGGATATATTCCGCGCCAAGATCGTGGACGTTCAGCCCAAGAGCATGACCATTGAAGTGACGGGTGATGAGAACAAAGTGGCGAAATTTGTGGGGTTAATGGAAAATTTTGGAGTGCTTGAATTGACGCGTACGGGCAAGGTGGCCCTGCCGCGAACATGAATATTTAACAGGATAAAATGGCAGCTAAAGTATATACGGACAAGGACGCGGACCTGAGGGTCCTCAAGGGCAAGACCCTGGCGGTGTTGGGTTTTGGAAGTCAAGGCCACGCGCATGCGCTTAACCTCAAGGAGAGCGGCTGCAGGGTAATTATCGGCTTGTACAAGGGCAGTAAATCCCGGCGAGTGGCAAAGCAACGCGGCTTGGAGGTTTATGACACGGGCGAGGCAGTGAAGCGCGCGGACGTGGTCATGGTTGCACTTCCGGACACCAAGCAGGCTTCGGTGTATGAAAAGGACATTGCGCCGAACCTGTCGAAGGGCAAGGCGCTGCTGTTTTCCCACGGGTTTTCGATTCACTTCAAGACGGTCGTGCCGCCGAAGGACGTGGATGTAATCATGGTGGCGCCCAAGGGCCCCGGCCATATTGTTCGCCGCCAATTTGTGGAAGGCAAGGGTGTGCCTTCCCTGATCGCGATTCATCAGAACTCTACTCGGAAGGCCAAGAAGATTGCGCTGGCGTGGGCAAAGGGAATTGGTGGAACACGAGCTGGAGTGATCCAGACGACCTTTGAAGAGGAGACGGAGACTGACTTGTTTGGTGAGCAAACTGTGCTATGTGGCGGGGCCAGTGCGCTGGTGCAGGCGGGTTATGAGACATTGGTCGAGGCTGGCTACCAGCCGGAGATGGCTTATTTTGAGTGTCTGCATGAGTTGAAGCTGATTGTGGATCTGATGAATGAGGCTGGAATCAGTGGGATGCGTTTTTCCATCTCGGAAACAGCAAAGTGGGGTGACGTGAGTGTGGGGCCGAAGATTATCGATGCGAGCGTGAAGAAGCGCATGAAGATGGCTCTCAAGGAGATCCAGAATGGCAAGTTTGCCAAGGGCTGGGTGAAGGAGTATGAGACGGGTTACAAGCGCTACAACAAGCTCTTGAAGGATGGGGAGAAGCACGGAATCGAAAAGGTCGGCTCGCGGTTGCGTGGGATGATGCCTTGGATGAAAAAGCGGAAGGTCAAGGGCGCTCAGGCTGCCTATTGATCTGCTTGAGCATAAAAAAGGCTCGCAAGTGAAACCGACCTCGGATAGGTTGGCCTGAGTGAGGGGAGGAATTTTCTATTGTATTCGCTTGGTTGCGGTTTGCTTTGGGCTGGGAGTCTCCATGGGCATCTTGTCTCAGGAACCGCCAGCCAAGGAAACGGGGCCAAAAGGTGAAAAACCCACGCCGGAAACGGTGCCGACGAGTGTGGAACCCAAGGTTGTGGAGGCGGCTCCAACCGGAACTCCGACGGCGGCTGAGGGTGTTCCCGGCAAGACGGCAGAGGAAGGTTTGCCCAAGCCAGGCGAGAGGGATGAGCCGGAAATTTCCATGCCGGAACCGTTTGATGGGGTGGATATCGGCAGTTTCATTAAAAGTAATCCGTTTGGTTTAGAGCGGGGAACACCGAAAGCCACGCCTCCTCCCAAGACAGTGATCAGGGAAACCAAGCCCATCGTCAGGCTTACGGGCATGACAGCGTTTAGAGGAAACAAAAAGGTGCTGCTTGAGATCAAGGTGTCGGGTGCCGCCGCAACTCCGTTGTATCATACCTTGCGGGAGGGGGACTCGGCGAATGGCGTGAAGGTGTTGAGCATCGATCCGGAAAAGGGACGGGTAGAGTTGGAAATCAAGGGAGACAAGGAGGCGCGTTCATTTGATGAGGACGAGGAGGGCGAAGTTGAGCCAATGGGCCCCAGTTCGGGGGGCACTCGGACAAATCGACGGCCACCGATTCAAAGGCCCAAGGATGGGGGAAGGGGACCATTGAAGACCATTCCAACCCGCAACAATCGTAGCGAAACAAAGCCGGCTCCATTCAAGCCGCCACCAGCAGCCGGAAAGGCCGTTGAATATCGTGAGTTGCCTGCTTTTGACGAGGTCACCCAGACTGAGATGATTGTGGCCAGCCAGATCAAGACTCAGCGCGAATTGCCCCGCGGTGTGGTGGACAGTGAGCCGCCCACGGATTTGCCTTTACGCCAGCGTTAACCAACGGAGCACGGGGCGAGCACGGCCTCGGGCATGCCGTGAATGACTTTCTTGTTTGCGGGGCATACCGTGGCGAGAATTCCTCCTAGAGAGGTGGAGTGATCCGTTCCGCTATCCTGCGCAAAATAGTAGGGGCACAGTCGAGCTCGGCCATCAAGGGCCAGCTCCTCTTCGGATTCAAAATTGAACCAATGGATATCCAGCCGGCGCGGTTTGTGAAATTTTTGAATGACGTACGGGCTGGAATGAAATTCTTCAATCGCGTTCTGCAATACGTTTGACCATTCGTTCTTGGGCAAATCATGTCCGACAAATATGCCTCGGGAGCCCCAGGCGAATTCTGAAAATCCAGATACTTTTAATACGAGTTGTCGGCGTCGTTGGGAAAAATCGCCGGCTTCAATCCAGTCCGCGATATCTAGGCCCGGAATTTTTCCATCGACGCGTTCGGGATCGGGTTCAACGGCCCACGTGGTGGGCGTGTGTTCCAGAAGGAATTGAAATGAATCTTCACCAAGTTCTCTTTCCCAGTATTCCTTCAACCGTGGATCATGAAGCAGAGCCAGAAGAAGTTTTTCTTCCAGGAATGTCTTGGGCGGAGGTGTGACCTTTAGTCTGTTGTTTGCAAAAAGAAGGGTGGCGCATTTAATATTGTCCAAGTCAAACATCTCAAAAAATCGATAGACTGTATCGCTGTCGAACCAGCCCGTGAATGAAGAATCACGAACCGCGAACCGATCATCCAGCAATCCACATAGCCAGTTCATTTCAGGTCTGTAAGTGGAGGACTCTTCTGAAATGATGATGTGGCAATTGTTGCGCCCCTCGAAGATGTGGGTGAATCCATCTGGCATTCCGCGAGGGCCGCCAACGACTTCAAAGCCGGCTTCGGAGTAGGTCTTGTTCAGCCAAGCCGTCAGGCCGATGCCGCCGGGGATATTATCCAACTCAGTAATCGTCCAGCTATCCTCCGTTAGCAGGATGTCCGGCCGGATTACATTGGGAAGACTGTTTCTAAACCGGCTGTGCCTGTTGAGGGAAATAATTTCCTTGGGCTTGCCTCGATCCAAAAGAACTGAAACCCACGGATGAAGTTTGCGCGCGGTGCTTTCATGGTAAAGGCGGTTTGAGGCTCGATAAAATTTATGGAGGATGGGGCCAAGTCTTTCCAACTCGCGGGCAATTTTGCCCGGTAACATGAGTGGTTTTGTTGCAATCCGCCAATGGTGGCCGGCGAACAGGCCCTCCTCCGGGAGTTGGTCGCGGATAAAATTTGCGCGGCGGGCTGCGTGATCCATCTTATTCGCGGATCAAGCCGTCCGCCATGCCGAGCCATTTGTAACTGGTCAACTCCGCCAAGCCCATGGGACCCCGAGCGCCGATCTTGTCGGTGCTGATCCCAATCTCTGCACCCATGCCGAATTGTCCACCATCGGTAAATCGTGTTGAGGCGTTCCAGAATACGGTTGAGGAATCTATCTCGTTTTGAAAACGGGCGGCCGCATTTTCATCATCTGTTACAATGGCATCGGTGTGTCCGGACCCATGCTGATTGATATGCTCAATGGCGCCATCAAGCCCATCAACCGTTCGAATTGCGCAAACCAAGTCCAAGTATTCCGTGTCCCAATCCTCCGGGCTGGCTATTTTGCAGCCATTGCCGATGATCCGGCAGGCGGCTTCATCAGCACGCAACTCCACTCCCTTGTTAGTCAATGCGGCGGCAAGGGGAGGGAGGAGGTTTTGTGCGGCGGACTTGTCAATAAGAAGAGTTTCCATCGCGTTGCAGACACCGGGCCTGTGGGTCTTGGAATTGACGGCGATGTCCATGGCCATCTGGGGGTCGGCCTTTGAATCAATATAAACGGAGCAAATTCCCTTGTAGTGTTTAATGACGGGGACGCGCGAGCATTCGGCAACCGCCCGAATGAGACCCTCTCCGCCACGGGGGATGCACAGATCGACATGACTCGTTTGGGCCAACAGTTCGGGAATGGCCGCACGATCTGTGGTGGGAACAACTTGAATTGATTCGGCAGGAAAATCGGCTGACGTGGTCTGTCCGGCCTCCACCATGAGTCGGGCGATGGTTTGATTGGAATTTAGAGCTTCCTTGCCGCCCCTGAGGATGGTGGCGTTTCCGGATTTGAAACAAAGACCGGCGGCATCGGCAGTGACGTTGGGGCGGGATTCATAAATGATTACCACTACGCCAATAGGCGTGGTGACTTTGCGGAGAATCAGGCCATTGGGCCGTTCGCGCTTTTCTAGGACTCTCCCCACGGGATCGCTGAGTTCCGCGACCTCTCGCAGGCCTGCGGCCATCCCCGCGATGCGCTCATCTGTGAGTAATAGTCGATCTAGCATGGCTTGTGACAGGCCCATTTCCCGGCCGGCAGCCATGTCTATGGTGTTCGCTTGCTGTATGGTGCTTGAGTTGTCCTCGATGGCAGAGGCCATGGCCATGAGACAGGCATTCTTGTCATCGGTGGATATACGCGTCAGCAGGCGCGATGCCTTCTTGGATCCGCTCGCCAACTCCGACATTTGCTCAGTGAGGCTCATGCTTGCGGGGAGGCTAATCCAATGTGGCTCTGTGCGGAAGCTGGAATTGGCCGATTAAAACAAGGCTGCCAACAGGCAGTTTGTCGCACAGGGGAATCAGATCGTGGGCGGCCATGTGGATGCAGCCTTGGGATGCGGGTTGGCCGAGGGTGGATTCATCTCCAATACCGTGGATGTAAATATAGCGATCATGCGAATCGACATTTCCTCCTTTATTGAGCCCGTCTTCCAAGCCGTCGAGCCAGAGGATTCGGTGGGCTATTTCCGCATTTGGGTTCTTGGGTGTAATTTGGCCAATCACTTTGCGGCCTTTAAAGATTGCTCCGGAAGGGAGGTCATCGCCAAATTTTTCCGCTATGCGGTGTAAGCCCGTCGGGGTTTTTCGTGAGCCTTGTTTCTGCCCAATCCCAAAGCGTGAAGTGGAGATGGTAAACAGCTCGGCAGGGGCATAGTTGGGTCCATTCTTCAATGCGGCGGCGCGTTGATCAGCGGTTGAAACAAGAATTACATTGGGGGTGGGCCTGATATCGAGCCGGTTGCATATTTCGCGCAATTTTTGGAGTGCTGCGTCAATCATGGTGACCTGAATTCTTCAATCGGAATGAAGGTGGAATGATTTCCTTCGCCCACATGCAGGCCATTTTTCAGCCACTCGATCCGGCTCCATTGGCGGGCGGCGAGGTCGGGCGTCTTGGCTAGGCCCAGCCTGTGGGGAAGTGTGAACCGCTGTCCTTCGTTCTTCCTGCCAATATAAACTTGAAGCCAAACCGCATGGCCGCGGAATTTGTTTGTCATGTAGGGGGTGAGAAAGATGTGGGCACCATAAGATGGGTTGTCTCGGATGCCGTCACTCCACTTTACGGCGACGGTGTCGCCCAAGGTCATGGAATTTTTTCGCGTAGAGATGACTGCGCCGGTGCCATAACCGATGAGCAGGCAAACGAAGCCTATCAGGAAATACTCCGCGAAGTGTTTGGGGAGTGCCACGTCCTATAAGGTGAGATGCTTGATGAGAATGCGGGAGTTTCGGCCGTTGCGTTCGTACTCTTCCCGGCGCGAGGTAGGGAGGTCACTGGAGCTGCCTTCGTCAAAGCCGGCCTTGGTTTTGAAATAAGTGAATGCCTGCGTTGAGAGTGTCACCAGTTTCTTTTGTTTGCGCTCGGCGGCCTTGTCGATGGTGTATTGGACGAGCTTTTGGCCAATGCCTTGGTTGGAGTGCGATGGACTGACATAAAGGTGCATCAGTTCGGCGGTGTTTTCACCGGGATACTCTTTCATGGCCACGCAGGCGACCGGATTGTTGTCAATGTCGTAAATGAAATAATCTCCAATGTTTTTGTCGATGTTTTCGCGTGACCTGCTGACCAGCTCATCATTATTCATGGCTTCGCGGGTAAGCTTGAGAATGTTGGGGCTGTCCTTCTTGTTTGCGGGGCGAATCTGCTGGTATTCGTTGGCATAGATGAGGGTTCCGATGCCTTCGTTAGAGAAAACTTCGGCCAAGAGGCCCTCAGCTACGCGGCCATCAATGAGATGGACACGTTGGACTCCTTTGGTGCAGGCGATCGCGGCGTGGCGTGCTTTGGAATAGAATGATGGCTCAATATTATTTGGTTCGGCCAGTGCCTCCTCTAGGTCACTCGCAAGAATTTGCCGGATGAGCTGGCCTCGAATGTGAAGACCTTCGGAGCTCGTGATGAAAATGAGCTTTATGGGGCTGAGCGCATCGGAGACGGCGAGAGCCACAGCGTCGGAGTTCACCCGAAAGGTATTGCCTTCACCATCAAAGCCCAGAGGGGGGATGACGGGGATAATTCCCTCCGAGAGCAGAGTCTTGATCATGGACACATCGACGCGCTCAACGCGGCCGGTATGCTGTTGGTCAACACCATTGATGATACCCTTCGGGTGGGCGGTGATAGCATTGGCGGTGGCGGCGCGTTGATCGCTGATGGAAAGACCCTCCAGAATCTCGTGTGTGAGTCGGTTGGAGGCGGTCATGGCCAATTCCAGCGTAGTACTATCTGTGGCTCCTGTGCCGTCAAGGTTGCTGGTTTTCAGGCCGCGCTCTTCGGCGAGCTGGAAGATTTGGGCGCCCGCGCCATGGACGAGAACAACCCGAATATTCAGGGAACGAAGAACTGCGATGTCGAGCAGTAGGTTGGTGAAGTTGACATCAGAGACCACACCGCCATCCGCGCTGATGACAAATGTCTGGTCGCGGAAGCGTGGAATATACTGTAGAATGCCCCTTAAATCGGTTGGCTTCACGTGTGCAGTGGGTTACATTGGTAGGCGGGAGCGTGCAATGCTTTTAATCCTCCGGGCGATTCAGCACTTGGCAAATGGCCTGATGGAAACGGCGGTTGTCGGAGTCACTGCCCAGTGTGTAGCGGATCCATTCGGGGAGGCCATAGCTGTCCATGGGGCGTACGATGATACCCAGTTGCTTCAGTTCTTCCGTGATGGCCGCCCCGTTTTCCACGTGGATGAGGATGAAGTTTCCGCCTGATCGCTGGTAGCGAATTCCCGCGCGCTCAAAGGCGATCGCAAAATAGATCGATCCTTTGCGGTTCTGATCTCTCGATGAATCAACATGCAGGGTGTCTTTTAGTGCAGCTTGAGCGGCGGCTTGGGCCATCGCGTTCAAGTTGAAAGGTTGCCGGATTTTTTCCAGGGCAGCGATAAATTCAGGGTGCCCCATGCCGTATCCCACGCGGAGGCCGGCGAGGCCATAAATTTTCGAGAAAGTCCGCATTAAAATCAGGTTGGGATGATTGCCGGATCGCACGCGTTCGAGGATTTTTTGATGCTCTTCCTGGTATTCCGCATAGGCTTGGTCGAGCACAAGCATGACATCTTCCGGGATGGCATCGATAAGGGTTTCCAGCTCATGTTCGCGTGCTTGGGTTCCCGTGGGATTATTGGGATTTGCGACAAACATGATCTTTGTTTGGGGTGTGATCGCAGTGAGCATGGCATCCAAGTCATGGGCTAGTTCCTTTGCGGGCACTTCGATGACATTGGCTCCCATCATCTTGGTGACAATCGGGTAAATGGCGAAGCAATACTGCGACACGACCACGTCGTCTCCGGGGCCCAGAAGTGCGTGGGCGAGGAACTCGATAATTTCGTTGGAGCCATTGCCGAACACCAGGTTGTCCGGCTGCATTCGGTGATGCTCGGCAAGATCCTTGCGCAATTGGGTTGCGTTCCCATCCGGGTAGCGATTCATCTCCTCGGCTACACGGTTCATGGCAATGACAGCGATCGGTGATGGCCCAAGGGGATTTTCGTTGGAGGCGACCTTGATCAGGTGTTCAGGGTAGGTGCCAATTTCCCGGGCGACATCCTCCAGCGGCCTGCCAGGAACATAGACCGGCAAATCACGGAGTGCGGGGTTGAGCCTGTCGGGGATTGCCATGGTCAGCCGAGCCAGTTGGTGCGGCTGGATTTGCCGACCTCGGTAATTTCGCCGGTTGAGTTGCGTGCGATATACCAGGTGATGCCCGCCACGCAGAGAAAAGTGCTGCTCATTACCATGGCCACAAACCAGCTGGGAATGGCGCCCACTTGCAGCGCCTTGTAGAATGTTCCGAGTGAATTGATGGTGTCCCCGTGGATTAGGATTTTGGTGATCCAGGCGGTTAACACGATGGTAATAATGAATGCGTAGTTGCGCTTGAGGCGGCGGCCGATGGATTCAAAAATGCTGATTTTGAATGCGGGCACAAGCAGGTCTTCGGCCACAAGTTTGCGCCAGTTGCCTTCCAGTTTAGGCTTTTCCTGCATCAAGACAGGCATGAGAAAATGGGCCTCGAGCATGCGCACTCGGGCGCGGAAGGCATCATAAAATCGGTAACGCCGGGCCTCGATCCAAAGCATCATCAGCACAATGGCGAGGTTAAAAAAGAAGATCAGGTGTGGCACGGTGCTAAAAGAAAAGGCCACGGTAAATATCGTGCCGGTAGATGTAATTGCCCACGTGGTGGTGGTGTCGAGACGCTGCCGCCAAACCATGATACGCCCCACCTCGCCGCGATAGAAATGCGCCATCGCGGTGGTGTAATCCTGGCTGTAGACCGGCTTGGTCGCGGCCTCAGCCTCGGCTTCCTCGACCAGGAAGCTTTCCTCGTCAAATGCGGGCATGCGTTACCCTAGCATGGATAGCGGTATTGGGGGAAGTCAAATGCAGTCAAGCTGGGTTTGCAACAGCAGTGCGCGCCTTTTGGATAAGGTCCAGATCGCGTCGCAAGTCGCCGAAACGGAAGGATGGAAGGCCGCTTTGTTCCTGCCCCAGCAATTCGCCGGGACCGCGCAATTGCAGGTCGGCTTCGGCCACCTTGAATCCGTCAGTGGTGCTCACCAATACATCCAGTCGTTCGCGGGCTTCTGGCGAATTCTTTCCTAAAAGAAGGATGAAATGAGAGTCATGTTGGCCGCGGCCAATGCGTCCGCGCAATTGATGAAGCTGGGCTAGACCGTGGATTTCAGCGTTCTCTACCAGCATGATGGTGGCATTGGGGACATCAATGCCCACCTCAATCACAGTCGTGGCTAGCAGGACGCGGATTTGTCCGTCGCGAAAACCAGCCATCACAGTCTCCTTTTCCTCGGGCTTCAGTCGGCCGTGAAGAACGCCGACAGTATGAGGGGCAAAGGTGTCGCGAAGCCGGCTGGCTTCGCGGGTGACTGCCTTGATGTTTTCCTCGGCATGTTCAACCCGGGGAAAGACCACATATGCCTGGCGGCCTTCGGCAAGCTGGCTCTTGATAAAATCAATGATCTTTGGCCAGCGTTCAGGGGTTCGGGCATGTGTGCGAATGACGCCACGCCCTGGAGGCATTGTGTCAATGATCGAAATGTCTAGATCCCCATAAAGGGTGAGGCCAAGTGTACGGGGGATGGGGGTTGCGGTCATCACAAGCAAATGTGGGTATGCCCCCTTGCGCAGAAGTTCATTGCGCTGCTCAACGCCAAACTTATGTTGTTCGTCAATCACGACAAGACCGATGTTTTCCAGCTTAAATTTGGATTGGAACAGCGCATGCGTGCCAACGGCCAGGGTAGGCTTCTGGTCGTTGTCAAAAAGAGATGGGCCGTCGCCTGTTACATGGTGGCTGCCAGTTTGAAGGATAACTGAAACGCCCAATGGTTTCAGCCACCGGCGAAAATTGGAGGCATGCTGATTGGCCAGGATTTCTGTCGGCGCCATCAGGAGTGCGTTGTATCCGCTTTCCAACACCATGAGGATGGCTGCGGCGGAGACGATGGTTTTTCCCGAGCCAACATCGCCTTGCAAAAGGCGTCGCATGGGCGCTCTTCCGCAGAGGTCAGCCTTGATCTCATCAATAACCTTTTCCTGCGCCTGGGTGAGTTCGAAATCCAACGCGTCGGTAAAGGGGCGCAGGAGCGATCCGTCACCGGAGCAATCGCGAGACTTGGCGTTGCGCTGGAGCTTGTAACGACGGTTTTGGATGGATTTGTGCAGTTCTATGAATTCATCGTAGGCCAAGCGCTGTCGGGCAGCCTCAGCTTCATCCATGCTTTCGGGGAAGTGTAGTTGCCTGATGGCTTCGGGGCGGTTGGGGAGGCCGGGTGTTTCATGGGAGGGGGTGCTGATTAATTCTTTGAATTTATTTATTATCTGCCAGGCAAGTTGACGCATCCATCGCTGGGGTAGGCCTTCGGTCAAAGGATAGATTGGCACGATGCGATTGAGGTGAATGAGTGTTTCTTCGTCATCCCTGAACACCTCGGTTTCAGGATGGTCCATCGTTCTGGGCTTGAGTGAAGATAATTTCCCAAAGGCGAGAACCTCATCGTCGGTTTTAAAGTAGTTCTCCATGTAGGGCATGTTCCACCAGCGCAAGTGGAGCTGGGCTGAGCCGTCATCAATCACGCACTCGAATACCGAGCGGCGTCCGCCGCGAAATCGTTTCACACCCCGCGTTACCACTTTGCCTCTGCAGAGTTGCGTATTTTCATCCGTTAACTCATTTATGGGCAATAGGTTGCGCCGGTCCTCATACCGGCGTGGTTTTTGAAGGAGAAGGTCGGAGACAGTCGTTAGATTGAGCCGCTTGAGCTGCTCGGCGCGGTCCGTTCCCACTCTGGAAAGCTCGGCAAGGGGCAGGTCAAGAGGTGATGTATCGGCGGAGGACACGGTGCCGTTATACGGGGCGGAGTCATTAGGCAAAGCCCGAATTGTTCGCACACATTTGTCTTTGCAGGAGAAGATGGAATCCGCATCCTGCCGCCACATGGCGCACGAACCAGATGCTTCCGAGTTGCTTTGGCAAAATTATGGGGCGGTTTTTCGAGGCTTTGATGACCTCACCCTGGCGCGATGGATGGCGCAGACACTGGGTCAGTTGCAGGGAGGACTTTGGCGTTTGTCGCATCCGTTGCTGGCGTCGTACCGTCTGGCTGCGCAGGTGGCCAACGAACGCCAGATTTGGCATCAACGGATGGTTAATGCACCGGCGGATTACCCTCAAGTTGATTGTTGCCGTGCGCCATTGGTGCCGATGGTTACGCGCGACCTACTGGACAGCGGCCTCATTTGTCTCCATTGCAATGGCACCGCAGTGAGTTTGAATAACTTGGGCCAATATCAGGGCGGGCTGGTAAAGTGGGCCGAAGCGTACCAGCCTGTACATGACGTGGCGCATTGGGACGATGTCAGGCGCTCGGCTGGTGGTGACTACGATCAGGCTTTCGAGCAGGCGGCGGACGAAGCAGAGCGTTTGTTGGCCCAATTGGGGGCGGATTTATCTGCTCCATTATTGGAGCTGTTTCCGGCGGTGATTTGGGAAGATCAGGATGAATGTCTTCAGGTGCGCCCCGAGGATATTTCTTGTTAAATCTTCACCTTGAACTCCTCTCCCTTTTTCACCGACTCCGCGAAGCCGGCCATGAGCTTGGGGATTTGCTCAAGGTCTTTTAAATCCACCACTTCCGTCGGGGAGTGCATGTAGCGGTTGGGGAGGCTGATGAGGGCGCTGGGGATGCCGCCGCGCGTCCAGAAGATGACGTCGGTGTCGGTGCCGCTGGTGGCGCTGACGGTTTCGTGCTGGAGGGGAATGCGGAGCTTCTTGGCGACGGCCTCGATGCGCTTGACGACCTCGGGATGGTTGCAGGTGCCGTGGGTGATGGTGGGGCCGGCGCCCATCTTCACATCGCCGTGGGTGCTTTGCGAGATGCTGGGGTAGTCGGTGGCGTGGGTGACATCGACAACGAGCGCAACGGCGGGCTCGAGCGCGTAGGCAATCTGGCGCGCGCCGAAGAGGCCGACTTCCTCCTGCGTGTTGGAGACGGCGCAGACCTCGACGTTCAGTTTCTTTTTCGGCTCGCTTAAAAGCCGGAGGGCCTCGGCGACGGCGAAGGTGCCGATGCGGTTGTCGAAGGCGCGGGCGACGGCGAGGTTGCCGTGGAGCATCTCGAAGTCCTGATTGACGGTGATGGGGTCGCCGACGCGCACGCGCCGCTCGGCAGCCTTGCGGGTGCCGGAGCCGATGTCGATGTACAGCTCGTGGATCTTCGGCACCTTGGGGTCGCCATCGACCTTGGTCATGTGCGGCGGCGGATGTCCGATGACGCCCTTTACGGGGCCCTTGGCAGAGTGGATGGTGACGCGCTGGGCCTTGCTGACGATGGCGTCGACGCCGCCGAGGCGCTTGACGTAGATGAAGCCGTTGTCGTCGATGTAGTTGACGGAAAGGGCAATCTCGTCGGCGTGACCGGCGAGCATGACGCGCGGGCCGCCGCCTTTGTTTAACGTGGCAACGCAGTTGCCGTAGGCGTCGGAGGAAGTCTCGTCGGCAAACTGGCTGACGTAGTCGAGCCACACGCGCTGGCCGCGCGTCTCGTAGCTGACGGGGCTGGGGGGGTTGACGAGGGTCTCAAGGAATTCGCGTGAGGCGGAGCGCATGCGGGAGGGATACGGGATGGGGGCGGGGTTGTCGAGGGCGCATCGTGCCAACAGCACGTCCTTCTCGACTCGCCTTGGACGTTCTGTTACCAACTCCGCGCATGCGGTCCAAACTGCGCGACGCCTCCTTGGTTGTGCTGAAGCTGGGCACCGGCATCCTGACGGACCGGCGCAACCGGCTGACAGAGGGGCGTGTCCAGCGGCTGGTGCGGCAGGTGGCGCGCGCGCGCAAGGCGGGGCACGAGGTGGTGGTGGTGACATCCGGCGCGGTGGGCGCGGGCATGGAGGCGCTGGGGCTGGAGCGGATGCCGGGACGGCTGGAGGATTTGCAAGCGTGTGCGGCGGTGGGGCAGTCGCGGTTGATGGCGGTGTACCAGAAGTTGTTCGCGGCGGTGGGGCTGCAGGTGGGGCAGGTGCTTTTGACGCACGACGACCTGGCGCATCACGACCGGCACTTGAACGCGCGCAACACGCTGATGGCGCTGCTGGACCGCGGCATCGTGCCGATCATCAACGAGAACGACGCGGTGTCGTTCACGGAGTTGACGGTGGGGGACAATGACCGGTTGTCGGCGCTGGTGGCGGCGTTGTTGCCGGCGGACTTGCTGGTGGTGTTAACGGCGGCGGAGGGGGTGGTGCGAAATTTCGGCAAGCCGAACGCGCGGTTGATCTCGACGGTGCGAAAGATTGACGAGTCGATCCGGCGGCACGCGCGTGGAACGCAGAGCCGGACGAGCATTGGCGGGATGGCATCGAAGCTGGATGCGGCGGAGACGGCGATGCGGGCGGGCGTGCCGATGGTGATTGCGTCGGGGACGCGCGCGGGGATGCTGGCGAAGATTCTGGCGGGCGAAAAAGTGGGGACGCTGTTTGTGCCGGCGGCGCGGATGAAGGGGCGCAAGCGGTGGATCGCGTTCTTTCATCATCCCAAGGGGGCGCTGGTGGTGGACGACGGGGCGAAGGAGGCGCTGCGGCGGCGGGGGAAGAGTTTGCTGCTGCCGGGCGTGGCGCGGTGCGAGGGGGAGTTTGCGGCGGGGGATGTGGTGAAGATTTGCGATGCGGACGGGACGGAGTTTGCGCAGGGCATCGCACGGGCGTCGCTGGCGGAGGTGGAAGGCGGCGCGGCCGGCAAGGTGGTGGTGCATCGGGACGACTTGGTGGTTCTGTAATGGCGAAGCGCAAACCCATCGAGGAACTGCGGCGGGTGATGGCCCGGTTGCGCGGGCCGGATGGCTGCCCGTGGGACCGCGAGCAGGATCACATGAGCATTCGGCTGTGCGCGGTGGAGGAGGTTTACGAGTTGGTGGATGCGATCGAGGCGGCGGACGACGGGGAGATGGTGGAGGAGCTGGGGGACTTGTTGTTGCAGGTGGTGTTCCACGCACAGATGGCGAGCGAGCGGGGGGCGTTTGACTTTGACGCGGTGGCGGGGCACATCACGGACAAGCTGGTGCGGCGGCATCCGCACGTGTTTGGCGACACGGACGTAAAGGACGTGGCTGAGGTGTGGGCGCAGTGGGAGCAGATCAAGCAGTCGGAAAAGGCGGGCACGCGGCATGAGCGGCGGTCGGTGTTCGACGGCATCCCTCGCCACTTGCCGGCGTTGATGCGGGCGCATGAGGTGGCGAAGAAGGCGCGCAAGCACGCGCTGCTGGCCAAGGGGCGCAAGGGGGGCGGGAAAGTGGCGCTGGGGGCGGAGTTGTTCCGGCTGGCGCTGCGGGCGCAGGCAAACGGGTGGTCGGCGGAGGAGTTGCTGCGCGCGGAGACGGCCAAGCGCGAGCGAGCACTGCGGCGCGCGGAACGCAAGCGCGCTGGACAAAAGGAGCGAAGCGCGTAACGTCCCCGCGTATGAGTGACCCGCGTTACGACAAGCTGGCGAAGCTGCTGATCGAGTATTCCTGCGAACTGAAGAAGGGGGAGGCGGTGTTCATCGACCTGAGCGACGTGCCCGACGGAATGGGCGTGGCGCTGTTGCGGGCGGCGCGCAAGGCGGGCGGGGTGCCGCTAATCGAGATGCGGCGGTCGCGCATCGTGCGGGAGATGTTGCGCGGCACGAACGAGGCGCACGCGACGACGATGCGCGACGTGGAGCTGCATCGCATGAAGAAGGTGCAGGCGTACATCGCCATCCGCGGCGCGGAGAACACGAGCGAGTTGAGCGACGTGCCGAGCAAGACGATGCAGCTTTATTCCAAGACGATGCGGCCGCTGCTGAATTATCGCGTGAACAAGACGAAGTGGGTGGTGCTGCGCTGGCCGAACCCGAGCATGGCGCAGAGCGCGAACATGAGCACGGAGGCGTTCGAGGATTTTTATTTCGACGTGTGCACGTTTGATTATCGCAAGCTGCAGAAGGCGATGAAGCCGCTGGCGCGCCGGATGGCGAAGGCGAAGCACGTGCGGTTGACGGGGCCGGGGACGGACCTGGAGTTCAGCATCGCGGGTATGCCGGCGATCCCGTGCGGGGGCGACCGGAACATTCCCGACGGCGAGGTGTTCAGTTGCCCGACGAAGAAGTCGTGCAACGGCGTGATTCAGTTTAACACGCCGTCGCTGTACGCGGGCACCAAGTTTGAGAACGTGCGGCTGGAGCTGAAGGGCGGCAAGGTGGTCAACGCCACTGGCAACAACACGAAGAAGCTCAACGAGATTCTGGACACCGACCCCGGCGCGCGGTACATCGGCGAGTTTTCGCTGGGGCTCAACCCGTTCATCGAGAACCCGATGTGCGACATTCTCTTTGACGAGAAGATCACCGGCTCGCTGCACTTCACGCCCGGTCAGGCCTACGAGGAATGCGACAACGGCAACCGCAGTGCCGTGCACTGGGACATGGTGCTCATCCAGCGCAAGAGCTGGGGCGGCGGCGAGGTGTGGTTCGACGGCGAGCTGATCCGCAAGGACGGCCTGTTCGTGGTGAAGGATCTGCTGCCGCTGAACCCGAAAAAACTGAAGAAGTAGTCACTGCGCCTTGACCATCTCGATGAATTCCTTCATCGCGGGGCTGAGAATTTTGTTGGCGTTGTGGACGGCGGCCAGCGGGCGGTAGTGGTCCTCGTCGGCGATCTTCACCTGCGTGATGGTTTTCTTGGATACCTCCTGCGCGACGGTGCTCTTGGGAACAATGGAAATTCCCGCGTCGATCTCTACGGCGCGCTTGACGGTCTCGATGTTGTCGAATTCCATCACGTGATTCACGACGATGTCGCGGTCGCGCAGGATTTTGTCAATGGCTCGGCGGGTGGGAATGTCGGGCTCAAAGCCGATGAACTTGTGCCCGTTGATTTCGTTGAGCTTCAGTTTTTTCTTGGCGGCCAGCGTGTGGCCGGGATGGCAGATGAGCACGAGCAGGTCGTCGCGCAGCGGGATGGTCTCAAAGCGGCCGTCCTTCGTGGGGTAGGCGACGAGGCCGATGTCGACGGCGTTGGAGAGGATGTCCTCGTAAAGCTGGCTGGCGCGGCGGTATTCGACGGAAAGGTTTACGGTGGGGTGCTTCTTTAAAAACGCGCGCTGGAACGGCGGCAGCTCGTGCAGGCCGATGCTGTAAATCGTGCCGATGCGAATGGTGCCCGAGACGATATTGCGGATTTCCTGAATCTGGTGCTGGAGCGACTCGTAGGCCTGAACGATTTGTTTGCTGGCGTCGTAAAGAGCTTGGCCTTCGCGGGTGAGGCCGAACTTTTTCTTGCTGCGCTCAATGAGGCGCACGTTGAAATGGCGTTCGAGCGAACTGATCTGCTGGCTGACTGCGGACTGGGTGACGCCGTTGATGTTGGCGGCCTTGGTGAAGTTGCCGGTCTCGGTGAGGTCGCAGAAGACCTTTAGGGTTTCTATCTGCACACGGGGATGGAATCAGCTTTGCTAATGGTGTCAAGTGGTGTTTTTAAAAAGTGATTAGTTTTCAGTAATCAGTCATCAGTGGGGAGTTGGTCACCGGTGAAGGCGTTGGGGAGGAGGGCTTGGGGGGTGGTTTCGGTGGTGGTCTCGGGTTGATTGCTGTCGATGAGGTGGAGGGTGGCGGCGGGGGCTTGCTCGGCGAGGAGTTGGCGGCAGGCGCCGCAGGGAGAGGCGCCGCCGTGGCTGGCGATGGCCATGGCGGTGAAGTCAGTGTGTCCGTCGGTGATGGCCTTGAAGAGGGCGACGCGCTCGGCGCAGCAGCTGAGGCCGTAGCTGGCGCTCTCGACATTGGCGCCGGTGATGATGGCGCCAGCGGCGGTGCGGAGGGCGGCGCCGACTTGGAATTTGCTGTAGGGGGCGTGGGCGTTCGCACGGGCGTCCAGGGCGGCTTGGATGAGGTCGGGGTCAGTCATGGTTTTTGGCAAAGTGGGTGATGAGGGTGGTGGCTTTTTTCGCGGCTTGGGCGGCGGTGGCGAGGACGTCCTCATGGGTGAGCTTCTGTTTGCTGATGCCGGCAGCGGGGTTGGTGATGCAGGAGAGGGCGGCGACGCGGAGGCCGTGCTGGCGGGCGACGAGGGCCTCGGGGACGGTGCTCATGCCGACGGCGTCGGCGCCGAGTTTGCGGAAGGCGCGGATTTCGGCCGGGGTTTCGTAGTTGGGGCCGGGGACGGCGAGGTAGGTGCCGGCGTGGAGCTTGGCGCGGGCGGCGCGGGCGGCGGCGCGGAGGGTCTTGGCGTGGGCGGGGTCGTAGGCTTGGGTGAGGTCGAGGAANCGCTCGAGGCCCTTGGNCTGNGGNCCGCGCAGGGGGTTGTCGGGCTGGANNTTGATGTGGTCTTNAAAGAGCATGAANTCNCCGGCNCGGTACTTGGGATGGATGCCGCCGGCGGCNTTGGTGAGGAGGAGGGACTCNATGCCATAGGCGGCAAGAACGCGGATGGGAAAGGTGATGGCGGCCATGGAGTGGCCTTCGTAGTAGTGGGCGCGGCCGTTNAACACNAGNNNGNGCGCGCNGCCGAGGGTGCCGATGCGGGCTTCGCCGGGGTGGCCGGCGACGCTGGGCTGGGGGAAACCGAGGAGCTTGGCGTAGGGAATTGCGGCGTCGGTGTCCATGGCCTCGGTGACGCCGCGGAAGCCGCTGCCGAGCACGATGGCGAGGCGCGGGCGCAGCCGGCTGGCGCGGCGGAGGCGCGTGGCGGCGGTTTTCGGATTGACTTTGGGGGTCACTTTTGGCGGGCTGATTTATTCCGCAGCGCAACGTCGCTGTCGATTTTTTTGTCCATGAGCGTTCAACTGAGCAACGAGGAAATCCAGCGCTACTCGCGCCACCTGATTTTGCCGGAGGTGGGCATGGCTGGCCAGAAGGCAATCAAGGGCACGAGCGTGCTGTGCATCGGCACGGGTGGGCTGGGGTCGCCGATCGCGATGTACTTGGCGGCGGCGGGCATCGGGCGGATCGGGGTGGTGGATTTTGACGAGGTGGACTTTTCCAATCTGCAGCGGCAGATCATCCACGGCACGGACGACGTAGGCCGGCCGAAGGTGCAGTCGGGCAAGGAGACGCTGAATAGCATCAACCCGGAGGTGAAGATTGAGATTCACGAGACGATGCTGACAAGCGGGAACGCGATGGAGATCATCGAGCCGTACGACATCGTGGTGGACGGCACGGACAATTTCCCGACGCGCTACCTGACGAACGATGCGTGCGTGTTGTTGAAGAAGCCGAATGTGTACGGATCGATTTTTCGGTTCGAGGGGCAGGCGAGCGTGTTTGCACCGGAGCTGGGCGGGCCGTGCTACCGGTGCCTGTACCCGGAGCCGCCGCCGCCGGGCATGGTGCCCAGCTGCGCGGAGGGCGGGGTGCTGGGCGTGTTGCCGGGCATCATTGGCTGCCTGCAGGCGACGGAGATCCTGAAGCTGGCGCTGGGCAAGGGCAGTTCGCTGGTGGGCCGGCTGCTGCTGTACAACGCGCTGGACATGAAGTTCCGCGAGCTGAAGCTGCGGCGTGACCCGAAATGCCCCGTGTGCGGCGACAACCCGACGGTGACGGAGCTGATCGATTACGAGATGTTCTGCGGCATTCAGGACGAGCCGGAGGACACGGGGCTGCACCCGGACGAGGTGACGGTGCAGGAGATGAAGGCGGCGCTGGACGATCCGGCCAAGGGCATCAAGCTGCTGGACGTGCGCGAGCATGACGAGCGCGAGATCGCGACGATTGACGGCGTGCCGATCATCCCGCTGGGCGAGCTGCCGCAGCGCTTCACGGAGCTGGACCCGAACGAGCACCTGTACATCCACTGCAAAATGGGTGGGCGGTCAATGAAGGCAGTGGAGTTTCTGAAGCAGCAGGGGTTCAAGTACGCCAAGAGCGTCGCGGGCGGGATCAATGCTTGGAGCGACGAGATTGACTCGAGTGTGCCGCGTTATTGACCCGTGTTTTAACATTCCTGAAAAATTTTCTTCCGCCGCCTGTCGTCCTGCTGCATCTTCGTGGCATGGGAATCCGTCGTGACGCGCGGGAGCGCGCGCTCCAGTTCTTGTTCCAGCACGATGTCAATCCGCCCGAGGACGTGGCGGAGGCGCTGGGCTATTTCTGGGACACGCAGCGCTCGGCGGCCATCGCGGCGGCGGACGGCAAGGCGACTTGGGGCGAGAGCGTGGATCTGCCGCCGCCGACCGTCGACGAGGTGGCCACGGCGGAGTTTGCCGAGCCGCTCATTCGCGGGGTGCTGGAACACCGCGGCGCACTGGACGCCGCCATCCTCGAGCACGCGGACAACTGGGACCTGCATCGCATGGCGGTGGTGGACCGGAACATCCTGCGGCTGGCGGCCTTCGAGATGCTGCACCGCGAGGATATCCCGCCAGTGGTGTCCATCAACGAGGCGGTGGACATCGCCAAGAAATTTTCCACGGACGAGAGCGGCAAGTTCGTGAACGGGATTCTCGACAAGATCCGCGCGGGCCTCGAGCGACCGGCGCGAACGGCCACGGCTTGACATGGTTGCCGACCTCCACCTGCACACGCACTTTTCCGACGGCACCTTCTCGCCGGAGGAACTGGCGGCGCGCGCGAAGGCGGCAGGGCTTGGCGCCATCGCGTTGACGGACCACGACGCGGTGGACGGCTGCGATCGTACGGCGGCGGCCTGCGCGGCGGAGGGCATTGAGTTCATCGTGGGCTGCGAGTTCACGGTGGAGCAGGGCGGGCGCGAGCTGCATTTGCTGGGCTATTGTTTTGACCCGGAAAACGCCCCGTTGCGGGCGGCGCTGCGCAAGTACCAGGAAGTGCGGCGCAACCGCGTGCACGAGATGGTGGTGCGGCTGAACGGGCTGGGCATCCCGCTGCAGGTGGAGCGGGTGATGGAGATCGCCAACTGCGACGCGCCGGGCCGGCCGCACGTGGGCCGCGCGCTGGTGGCCGACGGCCATTGCAGCAGCCTGGACGAGGCGTTCCAGCGCTGGTTGAAAAAGGGCAAACCGGCGTGGACGCCCAAGGCCAAGCTGTCGGCAGCGGAAGCACTGGGGCTCATCCACGACGCCGGCGGCGTGGCGGCAATGGCGCACCCGGGCATCAACCACATGGACGAGGTGATCCCGGACCTCGTGGCGGCGGGCATGGATGGGCTGGAATGTTTTTACACGCGGCACTCGACGGCGATGACGGAGCATTACCTGGTGACGGCGGAGCGGCACGGGCTGCTGGTGACGGGCGGCAGCGACTGCCACGGCGAAAACAAAGGCCGGCCGCTGCTGGGCGGCGTGAAGCTGCCGTATGAATTTGTGGAGAAATTGAAGGCCGCGGCGGCGCGCGTGGCGGTTTGAGCGATGGGGCTGCTGGACAAGTTCAAGGCCGGGCTCGCGCGCACGAAGGAAAAGCTGTCGCACGAAATCAAGCGCATCGTCACGCGCTCGCCCAAGCTGGACGCGGACGCGCTGGAGGAGCTGGAGGCGACGCTGATCGCGGCGGACCTTGGGATGGACATGACGACGCGCATCGTGGAGGCGGTGCGCGTGGCTTACGAGAGTCAGGGCAGCGAGGGGCTGGACGTGCTGGGCATCGCGCGTCAGGAAATCGAGCAGTCGCTGGGCGAGGGCGAGGCGATCCGGCGCAACGGCGGATTGACGGTGGTGTCGGTGGTTGGCGTGAACGGCACGGGCAAGACGACGACCTGCGCAAAGCTGGCGCACCG
>PBVU01000052.1:0-14813 GCA_002728775.1 Verrucomicrobiales bacterium
TAAACTCTCCCGCTGGCGATGGCCTCGGACAACTCCATCATGCTGATGCCGCTGGAAAAAATAAGCCGGCTAGTGTCCGGGTGGCTTTCCTCGACGGAGGCAAATAGTTGCAGGCCGTTCACCTCGGGCATCTCGTAATCGGCGAGAATCACGGAAAAGGTTTCGGTCTGCAGATGCTGCAGCGCGAGTTGGGGATGGTTGACGGCAGTAACGTGATAACCGAGTGCCTGAAGCTGTTCCTTGGCGGAGTTGAGCACAATCTCGTCGTCATCGACGATCATCAGTCGGGTGAGGTTGGGATCATTGAAATTCGCCGCCATGTCGGGCCTTTTCTCGGTCAATTCCCCCGGGCTGTCAAGCAGCCCAGCAAACCACGAGCGCGGATCAGCTCCGCCACTGGCGGTGGTACCATCGCCTCCCAATCACGGTCTCCACAACGTATCTTCGCCAATGCATCCCGCGAGAAAATGTCCAGGAACTCACCCTCCGGCTCGGCCAACGGCCGGATGGCACCGTTGTCGCACAGGAACTCGTAGAGCTTCACCAAGTGCGCCTCGGGCCGGAATGTTTCCGCCGTCACCACACCCTGCTCCGGGTCGCGCCAAGGGTACACATACAACCGCAAATCATTTTGAAACAAACGGCCGCAAGCCTCCAGCAGGCCGCCCTCGAGATTTTCATACCACCCTTCCTCAAAAATTTCGCGCACGGTGGGCACACCCAGCACCACCCCCACCGGCGCGCGCGTGTGGCGAAAAAGGTAGCCCGCCAACCGGTGAAACTCGATGTAGTTTGAAACCACAATCTTGGCATCCCGCCCCATCTCGCGTTCCGCAGCACCCAGCAAATCCACGCGCTCGAGAAAATCCGCATGATCAATCCCACCGTTGTCCGTCAGGTTTTTAAGCGTCATTTCCAGCAACACCTGGACCTCGTGGCCCTCTTTCACACGCGCCTCCACGACCGGGTCAGCATCAAATTCTGTCATGGCCAGTTCCAACATCCGCAGTGTCGTCCGCGTGATGGGCCGAAAACTCCCGCGCTCCACCAGAATGGGCCGCCGATACAACGCCTCCGTTGGGTGCGCCACTTCCCCCTGGTCGTCGAACAGCGCAGCCTCCGCCAATCCTTCCTGAACCAATTGCAGGCTGACCAGCCGGTTGTCCACCGCCTCAAAATCCGGCCCCGTGAATCGCACCATGCCCACTTCCACACGCCTCGGCGCGATGTTGTCCACCAGAGAACGCACCAGTGCCTCCGGCTCCGACCAAAGATTCATGGCACCCCAGATGAGATTCACCCCCAGCAAGCCCACTGCTTCCTGTTGCTGAAGGTTTGTGCGGTCCAGCAGACGAACATGCGCCACGATATCATTCGGCGGCCCTTCCGGCCGCGTCTGAAAACGCACCCCCATCCAGCCCAACCCCTCGCTGTTCCGTGAAAAACTAGTGGCCGCCACCGTGTTGGCATAGGCAAAAAAGCGCGTGGTACTCCCCTGCTCCTCCGCAAGCCTTTCCCGCAGCAGGCCAAACTCGTGCTCGAGCATCTGCTCCAGCCGGGCCAAGCTCACATAGCGCGGTGCATCACCGTAGATGGCGTCGCTCACCGCCATATCGTAGGCACTCATCGTCTTGGCCACCGTGCCCGAAGCGCCGCCCGCGTGAAAAAACCAGCGCGCCACCTCCTGCCCCGCGCCTATCTCGGCAAACACGCCATACTGTCCGCGATCCTTGTTGATGGACTGCACCTTGTGCAGCGTGTCGAGCGTCTCGCCCATGACGCGAGGGTGGTGGAAAACAATTTGATTGGCCAGCCGCAATCAGCCACTGAAGGCCTTTAAATCCTCCTCGGCGGCGGCTACTTCGGCCTCAAGATCAAGCTCCAGCCCGTAGGACATCTGGTACTGGCTGAGGAACTGCCACTCGGGCAACTGATCGAACGGAACATTCTCATCCATAATCCGCGCGCCGAAGATGTTGATCTGGGAAAAATTGGCCAGAGCATC
The DNA here is from genome assembly GCA_002728775.1 of Verrucomicrobiales bacterium. Lineage (GTDB taxonomy): Bacteria > Verrucomicrobiota > Verrucomicrobiia > Limisphaerales > UBA1100 > UBA6614. The sequence continues at coordinate 2,006 of PBVU01000052.1, forward strand.
GCCCACCGAAACACAGGCGGCGAGAAACTTGCTGTTGTCTGGCCGCCCATCGAGGCTGGGACTGAATGGGTCATGATGATGCCACACGGCACGGATGACCTCGATGTGCGCCGCAAGGCAATCGCAAATAGCCGCCCCAATCTGCGCGTGAGTGACGCCGATGAATTCCTTCTCCACCAGCACATGCCCACAGGCGCGTTCCGTGGCACGGATGACAATCGCGTCAAATTCATCCGGAAAATAATGCTCCAGCAACAGTTTGCCGCAATCATGCAGCAGGCCCGCCAAATATTCGGATCCAGTACTGGGGCGGTAGGCTTCAGCCACTTTTTCCGTCAAGCGTGCCACCAGCACGCTATGCAGCCAGAACTTGTCCCAGTCCACGGCCGATTTCAGGTGCTCAAACTTTTTCATCACCCCCATGGCAAAGGCGATGCGCTGAATCTGCTTCATGCCAATCAACATGAGAGCCTGCTGGATGCTGGAGATGCGGCGCGCCGCAAAGCCAACGGAACTCGCCACCTTGATGCAGTCCGACGCCAAGCCCGGGTCCATCTCGATCGTTTTCGTCAGCTCCTCCATGGTCACGTCTTCCTTGCGTGTGAGTTGGTTGAGCTTGATGGCCGCGGCGGAGAAGGGAGGAATGACCGCATCGCGCGCGAGCAGCATCGTGAGTTTCTTCTGCACCCACATGCGCTCGGGCATATCGCAGGCCAAATACTTCTCGAGCTTTTCGGGATCGGGCACGCGGATTTATTGCGCGAATGAAAAAACCCGACAATGAAAAAACCCGCCGCAGGTTCGCCGCTTTCGCGATCCTCAGCCCATCAGGCCGGCAACCGGCTCGCCGTGATAAACCTTGTGTGGCCGGTCCTGCGCGTCGCGCCACATGGTGGCCGAGGGTATGCCCAGCGTTTGGTAGATGGTCGCCGCCATGTTTTCCGGGGTTTGCGGATCGCTGGCGGGATATCCACCCAGCTTGTCGGAAGAGCCGATCACATTGCCGCCCTTCACTCCACCTCCGGCGAAAAAGACCGTCTGCACCGCGCCCCAGTGGTCGCGGCCGGGCTTCTTGTAGTGCTTGGGCAGCAGGGAAATTTTTGGCGTCCGTCCAAACTCACCGGCCATGACAATGAGTGTATCTTCCAGCAACCCGCGCGCCTTCAAGTCATCCAATAGTGCCGAAACCGCCTGATCCGTGGGCGGGAACAGGTAATCCTTGAGATGCGGAAAGGCGTTGCCATGGGTGTCCCAGCATTCGTTGTTGCCAAGGTTGACCTGCACAAGACTCACGCCCGACTCCACCAGCATGGCTGACATTAAAAGCGACCAGCCGAAGGAATTCTTGCCGTAGGCTTCCTGCCGTTTCTCATCCACGTTCATCACGTCGAATGCCTTCTGGGTTTTCTCGTCCGACAAAAGCGACACCGCCATTTGCCGGTAGCGATCGAACTGCTCCACCTCCGCAGCCTTCTCCAGAAACGCACGCTGCTTGTTCAAGTGATTGAACAATTCCATCCGGTTCACGAACCGCCCCTTAGCCAACCCGTGCGGCAGGGAAAGATTGGGGGCCTGAAACTTCAGTTTCGGATCCTCCATCCCGCCCTTGGCGTGGTGAAAAAGGTAATCCGGATAAGCCCCATAATGCTCCGGATGATACGGGGACGCCTCCAGAAACCACGGGTCGCGCAATTCACCCATTTGACCGGCAAACTGTCCCGGAATAGTCCGGCCCGTCCGATGCACAATCTTGTCCGGCAACACGATGGCCGGTGGCAGGTTGTTGCGCGGCTGCAGCCGGTCGTTGGCCACGGCCGCGATGGAGGGGAAATCACTGGGCCGCGGCTTGCTGGCGTTGAAGCCCAGCGGCTTGGGCGTGCGGCCCGTCAGCATCACGTGGTGCCCCTCGGAATGCTCGATGTACGGATGGGTCAATGACCGCACCAACGCCCAGTCTTCGCTTCGCTTGGCCAAGCCCGGCAGATGTTCGCAAATGTGGATACCCGGCGTCTTGGTGGAAATAGGGTTGAATTCCCCACGCACTTCCTTGGGCGCATTGGGTTTCAGGTCAAAGCTGTCGTGCTGCCCGAGTCCGCCGGAAAGAAAAATATAGATGACATTCTTGGCTGCCTTGGCTCGATCCTCGTTGGGTGCCGCGGCCCGCAGGGGATCCAAGTGATTCATCCCCAGCCCCAGCAGGCCAATGGAACCCGCCTGCAACGCCACGCGCCGCGACCAACCCTGATGCCGCGGAAGCGAATGAGAATGGTGCGTGTGCGCCAGCATGACTAACCTTGGATCGTCGCGATCCCCGCCTTATTCATACCACCGGACACCCGGTGCGTCAACGATGGCTGACCCACTGGTAGGAGACATAGTTCAACTCAGTCACGCTTCCGAGTTTCAACTTCACCTTCAAGTGGTTGCGATGCGTTTGCACAGTGAACAAGCTCATCTCCAGCAACTCACCGATCTGCTTGGTGTCCAGCCCCTTGCCCAAGAGGGTAAATACCTCAAGCTCGCGCGGCGTCAACTCCGCCAACGAAGCCTTCCAGTCCCGGCGCGGCTTGCGGGCGTGACCGTTGGTGTTGGGTACCCTGAGGCTCAAGCGGCGGCTCTTCCCCACCTCCACGGCCCTCCCCTCGGTTTGATGGCTGACCCCCAAAAGCCCAATGATATCCCCTCTCTCATTTTTTAATGGCATCGTGCGCAGGCGAATTGAGAATACATCCCCCGCCTTGTTCTGGTTCAGCAAACTTCCCTCCCAACCATCTCGATTAGTCTTGGCCGCAATACTCTCCAGCAGCTTTGCTGAAATCCCCTTGAGATTCATAAATGTCACTGTCCGGCCCAAAACCTCCGACGCCTCAAATCCGTAAAGTTCCTCCCAAGCAGGATTAACGTAAACCAAGCGGTTATGCTCCGGTTCAGTAATCGTCACCGCGTCATTCACCAGTTCATATCCCAACGCCAACTGAACCAGATACTCCGAATGATTCGCTCCCCCCAACAACTGACGCAATTTCAACACCCTTGCCGCCGGCGAAACCGCCCCATTGCCGCCATGCTTAAAAGCCGACCTATTGGTGGTTTTTGGCCCTTTTTTCGCTTTTTTTGCCGGTTTATTGGAGGCCATCAAAAAATTTCTACTTTCCCTTTCTATATATTCGCATTTCAACCCTGATTTCTTTCAAAAAAATGAAAAAAATCCCCATGACCTTTCCCAAAAGCCTCTGATCGCCAAGTACTTCCGCGTATGATGACACACTCACACTCATCATCCATCCCCTCACAAAAATCACTTTTTCGGGAAACCACCTCTCCTCGGATATTCCCGAAGCTTTACAAGCCATCGCGAAAAATTATCCTCGTTGGGTCTTATGCTCTGCAGAACTTTCATCATGTGGATGATTGGCGTCATGATTTTAAAGGCGGCACCCATCTCCTTTCAACATGAGGTTTTGCCCATTCTCACCCGGCAAGGATGCAACGCCGGGTCATGCCATGGCTCACCCAGCGGCAAGGGTGGATTTGCCCTTTCATTGTTCGCCTTTGATGTCGGGGAGGATTTCGCGGCCCTGACACGTGGTCTGGCCGGACGCCGAGTGGACGTGTTTGACCCCGACCTCAGCCTGTTGCTGCGCAAGCCGTCAAACGACTTGTCTCACCGGGGAGGACTGAAACTCCCGCGCAACAGCCGGGAATACAGCCTCCTTCGGCAATGGATTGCGGAAGGAGGCCGGATGGGTCCAAAGGACAGCCCCGCCTGCGTGGGCATCGAGTTGGAATCAGCGGAAGCCCCCGTTCTGCGCTGGCCCAACCCCACGGCGCAACTGCGCGTGAAAGCGCGGTTCTCGGACGGACAGGTGCGTGATGTCACCCACTTGGCCAAGTTTACCACGTCAGACGAAACCATCGCTAAGGTCACCCCCGATGGGCTGGTCACTGGCCGCAAGCGAGGTCAAGCCGCCATCATGGCCCGTTTTCTGGAGCATGTGAGCGCACGCTCCTTCACGTTCGTCAAGCCGGTGCCCGGCTTCAAATGGAAAGCACCTCCACCGGCCAATTTCATCGATACCCATGTGCAAGCCAAACTCCGCGCAATGCAATTTCTCCCCTCTGGTCCCTGTACGGACGGCGAATTTGTGCGGCGCGTCCACCTTGATGTCATCGGCCGACTGCCCACCGTGAACGAGACTCGGTTGTTTTTAAAGGATGCGCGCGCGGACAAGCGCGCGCGGTTGATCAACGTCCTGCTGGCCAGCCCCGAATTCGCCCCCTTCTGGGCGCAGAAATGGGGAGACTTGCTCCGGCTGACACCGAACCGGCTGACGCCTGGCGGCGCGCACAAGCTCAACCAATGGCTCATCCGTGCCTTCCGCCAAAACAAGCCCTATGACGCCTTTGTGCGTGACCTCATCACCGCTTCCGGTAGCACGCTGCACAATCCGCCCACCAACTATTACCGCGCCGCGGCGGACATGAACGATGCGCTGGAAACCACCGCCCAAGTGTTCCTCGGCAGCCGGCTGGCCTGTGCGAAATGCCACAACCATCCCTTCGAGCGCTGGACACAGGATCACTACTACGGCCTTGGCGCGGTCTTCAACCGTGTGGAACGCCAGCCAGGCCCACGCACGGGAGAGCTGTTCATCACGATGGCACGCCAAGGCGAGGTCACACAACCCCGCACCGGACAGATCATGCAGCCTTGGCTGCCCGGCAAGGGTTTCGTTGAGACTGAGCCCGGTGAAGACCGCCGCCATGTGTTCGCCCAGTGGCTCACGGCGCGCGACAACCAATGGTTTACCAAGGTGGAAGCCAACCGGCTCTGGGCCGCGGTGATGGGCCGAGGCATTGTGGAACCCATCGATGACTTTCGTGACTCCAATCCCCCTTCCAACGCACCACTGCTGGACGCACTGGCGGAAGACTTCGCCAAGGGCGGCTTCGACCGACGGCGTCTGCTGCGGCTCATTTTAAACAGCCGTACGTACCAGACCTCGGCGCGGACAAACGTATTTAACCGGGATGATGAGCACCTGTTTTCACATTACCAGCCACACCTGCTCACGGCCGAGCAACTGCTGGGCGCAGTCGCGCAAGTAACCGGCTTGCCGGAATCCTTCAAGGGTTTGCCGGCTGGCATGCCGGCGACGGCGTTGCCCAGCCCACAACTGGACAATTCCTTTTTAAAGGCCTTCGGGCAACCCGCCCGGTCCAGCGCCTGCGCCTGTGAACGGCCGGCAGAGCCACGGCTGGGACAGGCTCTGGAACTGTTGAACGGCAGGTTCCTGAATGGCCGTCTGGACAACCCCGCCAACCGGCTGCAGCAAATGGCCAAGGCGGGTGCAAAAGATGAGGCCATCGTTGTGGAACTATACATGGCGGCACTTTCCCGCGAACCCACGGACGCGGAACAATTGGCGGCGCGCCGGCACCTGAAGTCCGCCACCCGTCGTGAAGAGGCACTGGCGGATCTTTGCTGGATCGTTTTAAACCTTAACGAGTTCCTGTTTCAACACTGATGCGGTTCGTTCTCCTGTATTGGATATTGGCCTGGGCGGCCTTGGCGAAACCAGTGAGTTTTCGGCAGGACATTGCGCCGTTGCTCCGAGTCAAGTGCCAATCCTGCCACGGAGCGAGGGAAGCCAAGGGCGATTACCGGGTGGACAGTTACGCGGAGTTGATGCGCGCGCTGGAAGATGAACCCGCCCGGGTTCTGCCCGCAAAGCCAGCGGACAGCCTCCTGCTCAAGCTGCTTTTGACCGGGGATGAAGATGCTCGAATGCCCCAAAAATCAGCGCCCCTGAACGCCGAGGAATCGAGGTTGTTCAGGGATTGGATTGCCCAGGGAGCACGGTTTGATGGAGAGAACCCGCGACTGCCCTTGGCGCAAATCATTCCCACGCGCACACACCCGGCAGCGCCCGAGGCTTACCCCCGGCCACTCCCCATTACGGCACTAGCTTGGAACCCAAACGGTACAGAACTGGCAGCCAGCGGCTTGCGGGAGGTGACCCTCTGGAACACGGACGGCAAGCTGCAACGACGCATCGGCGGAATGGCCCAGAGAACGTACGCGCTTTCTTGGCGGCCGGATGGCAAAAGGCTGGCAGCGGGTGGAGGCATCCCAGGAGAACTTGGGGAAGCAAGAGTGTTCGACCCGGTAACGGGCACCCTGCTGGCCGTGGCCCACCAAGCGGGCGACGTGGTGCTGGATGTGCGGCATGACGCCAACAGCACGCTGCTGGCGGTGGGGGATGCAGACCATGGAATCGCGGTATACAACACCGAAGACTGGTCCGTACGCCGGCGCATGGACAACCACGCGGGCTGGGTAACGGCGCTGGCGTTCAGCCCGGATGGCCGGCTCTTGGCCACGGCGAGTCGCGACCGGACGGCGAAAATTTTTGAGATTCATTCCGGCAACCCGATCAGCACGTATGGCGGTCACGACACGGAAGTTTTCGGGGTGGTATTTCGGTCGGACGGGAAACAAGTTTTCAGCGCGGGCCGAGGCGGAAAAATCCATGCCTGGGAATCGGGACTGGCGGATATTGACGGGAAACGGTTTGGGGCCCGAAAAGTGGGGGAGATGAGTGGGCTGGGACGGGAAGTGTTTAAACTCGTTCGGGGAGGAAATGCGATCTTCAGCGTTTCGGCCGATGGACGCGCGCGGGCGCACGAAGCTTCCAGCCGCAAACTGTTGCGTGAGTTCGTGGCGGGCTCGGACTGGTTGTTGTGCCTGGCGCTGCATACGCCGAGCCATCGTCTGGCGGCAGGCGGACAAGATGGGAGGATCCGCATCTGGGACACGCGCACCGGCAAGACTTTAAACATCTTTAAAGCCTCGCCGGGCTTGGGAGAGCAGCCTACGCCGTAACGTAATCAACTAGTGCTTTTCTCGTCGTCCAGCGTCTGCTGTCGAGCTTCGTCCTCCAACTGGCCCGGCGGCGCTGGAAGCGGCGGAAGATCGCCACCGCCGGGAGGCTTGGGCAGGGGCGGAGGCGGCCCCCCGGGGCCACCTGCTGGAGGCGTCGGCAACGGGGGCAAGTCGCCCGGAGGAGCCGGAGGCGCGGGCGAATCCGGCAGACCGGGAGCCTCGCCGCCGGGAGGCTTGGGCAGGGGCGGAAGGTTGCCACCGGGGGGAGGAGGCAAGTCGGGAGCACCGGGGGCACCACCGCCCGGGGGCTTTGGCAAGTCCGGCAACCCACCGCCGGGAGGCTTGGGCAGGCTTGGTAACGAAGGCGGCCCCGGGGCATCATCGCCGGGAGATTTCGGCAGGGGTAGCGCGGCAGGAAGATCGGTGTCCCCCTGTTCCCGCAGCATGGCGGCGCGTTGGTCGGCAGCACGTTGCAATCGGGCTTCAATAACCTTCTTCTCCGCCTCAATGCCTTCCTCGCTGATCGGAAGATCCTCCTCCGGCGTCGGGTCGCCGCCAGGCAAGGGAGGCAAACCGGGAGGCTTGGGCAAACTGGGTGGGGCAGGAAGGTCGCCCCCCCCGGGGGGCTTGGGTAGTCCGGGGGGTTTGGGCAAACTGGGCGGGATGGGCTTTGCCAAGTCAGGCTCCGGCAAATCCGGGGGATCCTGCGGGTCGGGCAAACCGGAAGGTTCAGGCAAGATGGGGGCATCGCCGGGAGGTTTGGGCAAATCTGGCAATGCCGGCCCCGTATCACTGGCACCGGGCAGGGGTGGCAATGGGGGCTTGGGCAGGCCGGGTGCCCCGGGGGGCTTGGGAGGACCGGGCAAGCTGGACACATCTCCGCCCTCGGGAGAGGGAGGCGCCATGGCGGGCAGTTCCGGCAAATCCGCTTTGGCTTCGCCGGGCTTGGGCAAGGGCGGCAGCACAGGGCCATCGTCCTCGTCCTCATCGACCAACTTCACCGGGATGGCCGGGGGTTCGGGAGCATCCGGCTTGGCGGGTGGCGTTGGCAGGGGTGGCAGGCCGGGCGGTTCCGGTGCCTCGTCTTGGGCTGGTTCCGGCTCCTTGTCGGCCTTGCGCTTGAGCGGGGGAATGGGCGGCTTGACGAGCTTGGGTTTTTTGGTGACTCCCGGCCCAGGCACGGTTTCTTCCACCTCAGGCTCAGCAGTCTTGATTTCCTCGGCCACTTCCAACTTGGCCTCGTCAATCCTCTCAGCCTCTTGCTCCGCTTTTAAAACATCAATTTCACGCTCCTCAATCTCCGCCTGCTGTTTGCGCCGGGCTTCCTCCGCGGCCAGACGTTTGCGGATGCGGTCCTTTTCGCGAATCTCCGCCAGTTCCTCTTCCAGCATCTTGGATTCCTGCTCGAACCGCTCAATCGCACGTTGGCGCGAAGTGACCGCCTTTTCGTAGCGCGCATCTTCCTTGGCTTGGTTCAGGTTGCGGTCACGCTCCTCTTCCTCTTGCCGGCTCCGGAACTGGGTATAGTCCCCAATCAAGTTTTCCTCTTCCGAACTCAACTTCTTGGCCACATTCTTGGCTTGGGCCAGGGTTTCCTCACGGACCTTCACTTCTTCCTTGTAACGCCGATCGTCCTCCTCATGGCACTGCTTTAGAGCCTTGATTTCCTCCTCGTAATTCTTGCGCCGCGATTCCTCGCGCGAATGAAGCTGCGTCAAGTCCTCCTCCAGCAGCTTGGACTTGTCCTCGACATCCAACCGCTCAGCCTCCTTGGTGCGAATCTGGTTGTTGAAACGATCCTCCTCCCGTGTGCGATTCTCCTGCCGCGCCTTCAGCTCCGCTCCGTCCTTCTCCTTGCGCGTCTGCTCGGAGGTTTCAAGGTCGGAAATCTCCTTGTTTAAGCGCTGCAACTCCGCGCGCGCCTTGGCCAGAGCCTGGTCCGTGGTCTGAATCTCCTCCTTGCGGCGCATCTCGAGGCTGGCCAATGCCTCCTCTGCCTCGCGGCGCTTTGCCTCTGCCTCGGTCTCCGCCGCCACGCGCGACTGCCGCCGGTCCAGCAATGCATCCAGTTGCGCCTTCAACGCCGGGTAGTCCACCAACACCTCGTCGACCTTTTCCTGATCCTCCGACTGCACCTTTGAGAGTTCCTCAACCGAAAGCTGGCCGTCATCATCCGTGTCGTATTTCTCGACCAAATCCTGCATGGCACCCTGCCGGGATTCCTCAACGGCAGGTTCCGGTTCCGGCACGGGCTCCTCCGCGGCGGGTGGCGGCAGCGGGGCGTTCGGCTTGATGATGGGTACCTCTTCCGGTGCCTGCCCTCCCGGCAATGGGGGCAGGGACGGCCCGCCCTGCGCGGGCGGCTCCGCCAAGGCAGCTTCCATGGGCGCGGGCGCGGTCACCTGCGGCACTTCCGGAATGGGCATCTCACCCATCGGCGCGGCGGGAGGAGCCTCCGGCACGGGTATTTCGCCTGCGGGAATGGCAGGGATGGGCTGAGGCACTTCCGGTACGGCGGGTGCAGCCGGGACAGCGGGAATGCCCGTTGGAGGCGCGGCCATTTCCGGCGCAGGCGGCATGCCCGGTGCGGCGGGCAACTCCGGGGCCGGCTGCATGGGAGGCTGCATCATTGGATCCAACGGCTGTGTTTCCATCGGTGCCGGTTGGGATGGGATGCCTTCCGGCACCACCGCCTGAAGAATAATCTGCTGCTGACAAGTCGCGTGCGGGCAATTCGTCGGCTGGCCGGCCATCTCCGGGGGAAATTCCACGTTGCCCCCGCAATGTGGGCAGAGCATGTTCGCCATCGCACCCTGTTCGCTCATCGTCTTTCTTTCCTCATGAAATGGTTGACGGCCGCGGCCGCACAGACTTCAGGCTCGCCACACATCCCAGTTCCCCAAGCCGCGTGGCACCCTTGCCCGTGGTTCGGCGCCTTGATTAGCCTCCTCGCCGACTTTTGTCGACCCTTTTCCCCGCTTGTCAAACACCGCCAGTCCCTCCATCCTTTCCTCATACCGAGATGAAAAAAATCTTCACCACGACCCTCGTTGCCCTTGCCGCCGCCCTTCTCCCCGGCTGCCTCGGACTCCAAAACGCCGGCCCCGCCAAGGCCCTTGTCAGCGTCTCCGCGGGCCGCGACAACAAGGTGGTTCTCTATGAATTTGATCTCAAAAATGGCACCCTGACCGAAAAAGCCCAACTGGAATTGCCTGGCTCTCCCGGCGGCCAATGTCTCAGTCCGGACGGCAACCGGCTCTACGTCACCATCCGCAGCGAGGAAAGCGTGGCCGCCTATGACATCGACCACGCCAACGGTACCTTGGAGCACATTGCCACCACCTCCATCGGCGCCAACGCTGCCTACATCGCAATGGATCACACCGGCCACACGCTCCTTTGGGCCAGCTACAGCGGCGGCAAGGTGGGCACTCACCGGATTGCCCCCACCGGCGCCGTTCAAATGGGCGCCCTCAGCGAAATTGCCACCCACCGGTGCGCCCATGCCATTCTCGTGGATGCCGCCAACCAGTATGCCCTCGTCCCTCACACATGCCCCAACGCTGTCTACCAGTTCAAATTCAACGCCGTCACCGGCAAGCTCACCCCCAACACCCCGCTCAAGGTCAATCCCGCCGAGGGACTGGAGCCGCGTCACCTCGCCTTTCATCCGACCCTGCCCGTGGTTTATTTCGACGACGAAAAAGGCGACAGCGTCACCACCTACACCTATGATTCAGACGCCGGCACCGTGGCCCCCATCCAGACCACCAGCACCCTGCCCGCAGATTTTGACGGCGACAAAAATTCCTGCGCCGACATTGAGATCACCCGCAACGGCCGCCATGTCTATGCCTCCAACCGCGGCCACAACTCCATTGCCGGCTTCAAGACAGGCCCTGACGGCAAGCTGACCTCCATCGGCCAATTCCCCACCGGGGAAATCCCGCGCTCCTTCAATCTCTCCCCCAACAACCGCTGGCTCATCGCCGCCGGCCAGCGCTCCCACGACCTGCACATCTACAAGCGCAACCCAACCACCGGCACACTCACACCCCAAGGCGACCCCGTTGACACCCTCCAAGGCCCTTCCTGGGTCCAGTTCATTCCACTGAAATAGCCTCTCCGGCACAAACCCGCCCTTATCTCTCCCAACACACTGCGCTACGCGCATTGTGAACAAGTGTTCCGCCTCTCGGCATGCCATGTGCTATGTAGTCCTTGAACAGGGAGGTTCATCCAAAAAACCGCACAGATGCCCGATTTTTTGAATAAATGATGTATATTGGCCCAAACTCAAGAAACCCAGCCCCAGACGAAAATCCCCACTTGGATGAACTCATCGACGCTCTTCGCGGAGAAATGCTCCAATATTCAGGTCTACTCGTGATGTTGCGCGAGCAGGAAAAACACATCCTCGGCCAGCAACCCGCCGACATCGTCGCCAGTGCCGGCCAAATGAGCGAACAACTCACCCGCGTAGCCAATGCCCGCAATCAACGCGAAAAATGTATGCAAAGCTACATCTCCGAACTGGATGAAGCCTTGCTCAAGCGCCAACTCTCCAGCCAAGCCTTGGGCAACCGCCGCCGCCTGCTCACGGAATTGATCGCCCAAATCAACAACCTGCTGCACGAGATTCAGGACCACCTCAAGCGCAACCACGACCTGCTGGTAGACACACTTATTCCCCACCAGAAAATTCTGGATCGAATCCTGTGGAACTAAGCCCACCGAGGCATCCTCCCCCGCTTGGCCAAGTATATTCACAAGTTATTCACAATTTACTTGCCTCCAAACCCGGGTTCAGGTAGGCTCCCGTCACACGCTGAGGAGCACCTACGGGTATTCATCCCACCCGACCTATGGACATCTCTGCCAACGGCATGGCAACGCCACGCCTGTCGCCGGATTCGGCGATATTGCGCGCGCAGGACGCCTTTGCGGCTGCAAAAGCCGCCAAGGCCCGTCAAGCGGCGTCTGCCTATGCTCCCCCAGCCCCCGCTGCGCCTCGCCCCTCATCTGCCCCCCAATCCGCCGCAGTGGTGGCCCAGGTTTCCCAGCGCGCCGGCACCACCGCCGCCATGCTGCGGCAAAACGAGCCCAATAACCCCCTGATCGGTCTGGCTGATGGCATTCACCAGTCCATGGCCACTGCCCATGCGGACCCCATGGCGGCCTTCAGCGAGGTCAATGATCTCCAAAACGCCCTGAATTTCGCATTATCCGGCACCGAACGCCTGCTGGAAAGCCCCTCTCTGAAGCTCCTTGAGTAGCCTCGCGCCATTCGCGGATTGCTCCCCAGCCTGTTTTCTGTTATAAGCTCCCTCCCCCACGGGACCCAACGAGCCACCCCCATGCTCCTTGGCAAAATGGACAATATTGGGAAAATACCTCCCGACAGCGCCAATGGGCTGTCGACGGACCTGAGGCCTGCACATCTCCGGCGTGAACCGGCCCAGCAGGCCACTCCGCGCCCCGTCCATCCCCCCACCCGGGCCGCGTCCGACACCACCGCCATTTCCAGACAGGCCCTGTCCAATGCAGCCGCCTATGCCCGCGGCGCGGCTCAGGTCCTGCCCGATGACGACCCTCTCAAGGGCTTTGCCAAGGGCCTGTCCAACGACTTGGCCGGAGATCGCGGCGAAACCTTCAGCAGTGCCGGCCGCCTCGGCGCCCTGCACAATGCCCACGCCTTCGCCCTCGCCGCCAACAACGCCCTGCAACACTCAGGGGCGCTGAAGGGGATCCGGTAACCTCACCCATCCCCTCAATCCGGCTCCAATTCCCACCCGAAACGCCTCTTTTCACTCTGTACAATAGACTTGGCTCCTGATGCCAAGTAGTTGGCGGGCGTTACCAAGTAGTTGGCGGGCGTTACCAAGTAGTTGGCGGGCGTTACCAAGTAGTTGGCGGGCGTTA
>PBVU01000053.1:0-21521 GCA_002728775.1 Verrucomicrobiales bacterium
CTTGGTTGGGCGGACCACTGGACGAGCTACTGGCAGGATGTGCTCGCGGAAAACCCGAACATCCTCAAGCCGATGCTCAATAACACGGGGCCTTTCCGTTTTTGGATTCACGAGAGCCTACAGGACAACAAGCCAATGGATCGATTTGTCACCGAGTTGGTGATGATGGAGGGCAGTAAACACTATGGCGGCCCGGCGGGCTTTGCGATGGCCACGCAGAATGACGTGCCAATGGCCGCCAAAGCACAGGTGCTTGCGCAGGCATTTCTCGGCCGACAAATGAAATGCGCCCGCTGCCATGACGCGCCGTTCCATGACTTCAACCAAAAGGATCTCTTCGGCATTGCTGCGATGTTGCAACAATCGCCTTTGGCCGTGCCGAAAACCAGCAGCGTGCCGCCACTGCCCGATGGACGAAAGCCGCGCGTCGAGGTTTCGCTTAAGCCCGGCAGCAAAGTGCCGCCGGCGTGGCCGTTTGCCAAGCCGCTCAGCGAGCCGATTTACTCCAACTCGCGCGCCCAACTGGCTGCGCACATCACTGACCCGGCCGGGGATCGCTTTGCGAAGGTGATTGTGAACCGCGTTTGGAAGCGCTATCTCGGCTGGGGTTTTGTGGAGCCAGTGGATGACTGGTCGGAGGCCGAGCCGTCGCATCCGCGCTTGCTGGATTGGCTCGCGCGCCAATTCGTCGAGAGCGGTTACGACCTCAAGCACGTGGCGCGGCTCATTCTAAATTCACATGCTTACCAACGCCAAATTGATCCGGCATCCATTAAACCGCGCAAGGCGACAGATCGCCTTTTCGCCGGCCCGGCTCGGCGACGGTTGTCGGCGGAACAAATTGTCGATTCCCTGTTCACGGTCTCAGGCAAGGCGATGGGGATGGAGCTGCTCACGCTCGATGTGGACGGTCGCCGGCCGGTGACGACTTTTCTGAACCTTGGCAGCCCGAGGCGGGCTTGGGAGTTTACGTCACTTTCCAATGAGCGCGACCGGCCCGCACTGGCCATTCCCAAGGTGCAGAGCGTGGTGGATGTGCTCAAGAATTTCGGCTGGCGCGATGCCCGGCAGGACGCGATCACTGCCCGCGATGAATCACCCAATGTGTTGCAGCCGGCTATTTTATTAAACGGCATCATCGGTAAACGCGCCACCCAACTCTCGGAGGACAGCGCCTTTACCGCGCTCGCGCTTGAGGATATTGACACCAAGGCGATGATTGAGAAGCTGTACTTGCGCGTCCTGTCCCGCCCACCCACGGACAAGGAGGCGGCTCTTTTCTTTGATCATATTTGCCAAACCTTCGCCTTCCGCGTGGTGAAGGATGCAAAACCGGCGACGCGCCACGTGAAAGTGCATGCGGTGTCCTGGTCTAACCATCTCCATGCCGACGCTACGCGGATTAAGCTGGAACTAGAACGTTTAGCTCGTGAAGGCGATCCGCCGACGGCCCGGCTGCGGGCGCCGTGGCGCGAGAGTTTCGAGGATGTTTTGTTTGCACTGATTAATTCGCCGGAATTCATTTTTGTGCCGTGATGAACGATTTCAATCGCAGGAAATTTTTGGCCACAACCGCCATGGGTGCGGCCGGGTTGCCGGGTGCTTTCGGTGCGGAGAAGACTTTTCCCAAGGGGAAGGCAGAGCATTGCATCTTCGTTTGGCTCGGCGGCGGGGCTTGTCAAATTGACACGTGGGATCCCAAGCGGGTGGGCGACCCGAAACTGAAAAAAGCAGGCTCGGCATATCCGGCGATTGATACTGCCGTGCCCGGCGTGAAGGTGTGCGAGCATTTGAAAGGATGTGCGAAGTTGCTGGATCGTTTTGTGCTGATGCGCACGGTCAATCACAACGTTGTTGATGAACACGCGGCAGCGACCAACCGCATGCACACGGGCCGCCCAACCAGCGGCACGATTGTTTATCCATCCATCGGTTCCGTGGTCGCGCATGAACGCGGCAAGGCGAATGCCGGCATGCCTGCTTACGTGGTGATGGGGTATCCCAACCTCACGCGCGGCCCGGGCTTCCTTGGCGCGAAACATGGCTACATTTATTTGACGGACACCAAGGCGGGGCCGGAAGGCTTGGCGCGGCCCAAGGAAATTACTAGTGCGCGGATGTCCGATCGTGAACGGTTGCTGGAAAAGGTTCGGGGCGAATTTCTCAAGCGTAATCCGGCAGACCAAAAAATTGCCGGTTACAATGCCGCGATTGACGAGGCTTTGGCGTTGGGGCGCGGGGAATTCAAAAGTGCGTTTGACCTGAAAGCCGAACCCGCTGCCTTGCGGAACGCATACGGGGATGAGTTCGGCCAACGCTGCCTGTTGGCCCGCCGGTTGGTGCAGCGTGGCGTGCGTTTTATCGAGGTGTCGTTTAACCTGAACTTCATCAACGGCACCGGCTGGGACACGCACAATCAGGGGCAGGAGAAGCAACACATTCTGATTCAGCAGCTCGACGCGGCCCTGGCCACGTTGGTGACAGACCTGGAAAAACAAAAGCTGCTGGATAAAACGTTGATTGTCGTTTCCACGGAATTTGGCCGCCCGGCGCAATTCGATGGCGGCGGCGGGCGCGGGCATCATCCGGGCTCATTCACTGTTGCCATGGCCGGTGGCGGGCTCAAGACCGGCCAGGCAGTCGGTGTGACCAATGATTTGGGCATGAAAATTGCCGAGCGGCCGGTTTCGGTTCCGGACCTTTTCGCGACCATTCATTGTGCGCTCGGCATAAATCCCCACAAAAACCTGTACGCCGGCGACCGGCCCGTGCCGATTACGGATCACGGACAACCGGTGCGGACCGTTTTTAAGTGAGGAAAATTGAATCTGCTTGGCCGTTTTGGTCGTCTGTTTGGCGGAACTTGATCATGAGGCATTTGACTCTTATTTTGGGCTGGGTTTTGGGCGTGGCCTGGGCTTGGGCGGCGGATCCGGCCAAGGCGTCTTTTGAAAAAGACATCCTGCCGCTCATCGAGGACCATTGCTTCGCCTGCCACGGCGACGGGCAGGAAAAAGGCGGAATCAAGTTTGATAAATTCAACACCGCTGGCGATGTGCATCGTGGCTACAAATTGTGGGAACAGGTTTTCCGCAAAGTGCGCGCCGGTGAGATGCCTCCGGAAGGCCGGAAAAAGCGCCCGAACAAGGACGAACAGGCACTTATCGCCGGCTGGATTCGCCATTCGCTCGATGATTTTTACGTGAACTCCCCGCCCGATCCCGGTCGCGTCACGGTGCGCCGACTGAACCGCACGGAGTACAACAACGTGGTCCGGGATTTGATGAAGGTGGACTTCAAGCCCGCCGCGGATTTTCCCGCGGATGATTCAGGCCACGGGTTTGACAACATTGGAGACGTGCTTTCGATGTCGCCATTGCTGCTGGAGAAGTACCTTTCAGCGGCGGAGAAAATCGCCGAGCAGGCGGTGGCTATCCCCGCCAAAGGCCAGCAGATGGATCCCAAAAAGATTACTGATTTTCAAAAACAATATTTCACGTATCCCATCCCGAAAGGAGAACGCCGGGAAGCAGCCTTGGAATTCGTAAAGGCCTTCATGCGAAGGGCATATCGGCGGGACGTTTCACCCGAGGAGGTCAAGCGCGTCATGGTGCTGGCCGGGCAGGCGTTGGTGGACGGCGGCAGCTTTGAAGAGGGCGTGCGATTGGCGGTGATGGCCACGCTCATTTCGCCGCATTTTATTTTCCGGTGGGAACTCGATGGCGCACCGGACAATCCCAAGGCCGTTCGTTCGTTGAACGAATTTGAGCTCGCCTCCCGGCTTTCGTTTTTCATTTGGAGCAGCCTGCCGGATGAGCGGCTTTTGCAACTGGCGAAAACTGGCCAACTCCGGAAAAACCTCAGCGCCGAGGTGTCACGCATGCTCAAGGACGCGCGCGCGAATTCGCTGGTCGAAAACTTTGCGGGCCAATGGCTTGAGCTGCGCAACCTCAACGTGTACCGCCCGGATCGCAAGCTGTTCCCGACTTACACCCCCGAACTTCGTGACGATATGCGCCGCGAGACAGAGCTGCTTTTCGGCCACGTGATGCGCGGGAACCGAAGCGTGCTGGAATTGCTTTCGGCGGATTACAGCTTTTTAAATGCGCGGCTTGCGGGTCATTATGGCGTCAAAAATGTGGCGGGAAACAATTTCCGGCAAGTCTCGCTAAAGGGCACAGGGCGAGGAGGGATTTTGGGGCACGCCAGCATCCTCACCATCACCAGTGATCCCAACCGCACCTCACCGGTGAAGCGCGGCAAGTATGTCTTGGAAAATATTTTAGGCACCCCGCCGCCTCCTCCGCCTCCGGATGTGCCCGAGCTTGAGGTGGCCGGAGCCGACAAGGGCACTTTGCGCGAGCAAATGGTGAAACACCGCACGAACGCGGTCTGCGCCTCGTGCCATGAAAAGATGGACCCGATCGGGTTCGCCTTTGAGCATTTCGATGCGATTGGCCGCTATCGCGCGAAGGACAATGGCCAGCCCATTGACGCCGCCGGCAAGCTCGACAGCGGGGAAGCGTTTAAAAATGCGGCTGAGCTGCGGCAGGTTTTGATCGATAAAAAGAGCGACCTGTTTGCGCGTTGTCTTACTGAAAAAATGCTCACCTACGCCTTGGGGCGCGGCTTGGAATATTATGATAAACGCACCGTGGACACCATCGTCAAGCGGCTGCAAACCAAGGGATATCGGTTCAACGAACTGGTCGGAGGCATCGTGGTCAGCCTGCCGTTTGACATGAAACGCGGCGAAGCGGGCAAGTAATTTCCTTCCCTTGTTTTTTGAACCATTTTCGGTTACATTTCGTCCAACGAGGAGATGAGTAACATGCAATTACCACGACGAACTTTTCTGCGCGGGCTCGGCACGGCCATCGCGCTGCCCACCTTGGAGGCGATGATCCCCACCCGCGCGCTCGCGGCGGGCAAGGCCAAATTCCCCACCCGCATGGCGTTCATCTACATTCCCAATGGAGTTATCCAGGAAAAATGGAACGTGAAGGGGGAGGGGAAGGACTATCAATTTTCACACATCCTTGAGCCGCTTGCGAAACATCGCGAAGACCTGCTTGTCTTCAGTGGCTTGGCACATGACAAGGCCCGGGCCAATGGCGACGGCGCCGGTGACCATGCCCGGGCGAATGCCACTTTCCTGACGGGCTCCCAAGCCCGTAAAACCAGCGGAGCGGACATCAAGCTCGGCGTTTCGGTCGATCAAATTGCCGCGCAAAAGATCGGCGACCAAACGCGCCTGTCCTCGCTCGAGCTTAGCAGCGACGGCGTGCGCCTCAGCGGCCGGTGTGATTCGGGTTACAGCTGTGCGTATCAATTCAACCTCGCGTGGAAAAATGCCTCCACACCCATGCCGCCGGAGTCCAATCCGAAGGCCGTCTTTGACCGCCTGTTTGCCGGCGGCAGTAAAAAGGAGCGGGACGAAAACAAGATTCGCCGCGAGCGCTATCGTAAGAGCATCCTCGACTTCGCGTTGGAGGACGCCAAGCGCCTCGAGAAAAAGCTCGGCTACACCGACAAGCGCAAGCTCGATGAGTATCTCGACTCCGTTCGCGAACTCGAGAAGCGCATTGAGGCCATGGCCAAGGCGAACGTGGAATTGCCGGACGGCTTCAGTGTGCCCGCCGGCAAGCCGCGCGATTTCGGCGCGCACGTGCGCCTGATGAGCGACATGATGGCGTTGGCTTTCCAAACAGACAGCACGCGCATCGCCTCGTACCTGCTCGCCCACGACGGGGACAACCGCAGCTATCCGCACCTCGGCGTGCGCCAGGGGCATCACAGCATCAGTCATCACCGCAACGCCAAGGACAAGGTCGGGGATCTGACGAAGATCAATCGCTATCACTGCACGCTGTTCGCGCATTTCATCGACCGCCTCAAGGGCATCAAGGAAGGCGATGGCACCTTGCTCGACCACAGCATGATTGTCTACGGCGGTGCCATTGGGGATGGCAATCGCCACACCCACCATGATCTGCCTGTGCTCCTCGCCGGCAACGCCAACGGCGCCATCGAGACCGGTCGCCACGTGCGTTACCCGACGAACACGCCGATGGCCAACCTGTTCCTGAACATGCTGGACATCATGGGCACGCCCACGGACCGATTGGGCGACAGCACCGGGCGCTTGAAAGGCCTGAGCTAGGCCGGCTTGGTGCCGGTGGCCAGCAGTGTTTGAAAATGCGGCGGCTCTTCTTCGCGGGCGACTTCCGTTACTTCGATGTCGTTGAAGCCCGCGGTTGCCAGCCATTCGTGCAATTGCGTCTCGCTGAAACCCGGCCAGCGATCTCCCAAGTGCGATGCGACATCGGTTTGGTTGTGCTCTCGTAGATCGAGGATCATGACTTGCCCTCCCGGGCGGAGGATTTTATGCGCGGCGATGATGGCCGCCGCGGGATGTTCCGCGTGGTGAAGCGCCTGGCTGAACAGCGCAAGGTCGATCGTGTTCGCGCGAATGGGCGGAGACTCAATGTCACCTTGGCGAAACTTTATATTTTTCAGGCCGTTCTTCTTTGCCTTGCGTGTGCCGAAATCCACGATTCGTTTTGAGTTGTCAACACAGATGACTTTGCGCGCCCGGCGGGCAAGCAGTTCGGCGAGCAAGCCTTCACCTGAGCCAAGATCGGCGATATCGAGAGGCGGCAGAACGCGCAGCAGGAATTGGCCAAACGCCTGCCACGAGCGGCCCGGGCCGTATCGGCGGTCGAACCGGCCGGCAACCTGGTTGAAGAAAACTTGTTGTGCGTTGTTGCGTTGCTCAAGAATCCGCCGCAATCCGGCTTGATCACTGGCATAATCGTCCGTTTCCCGGGCCGCTTGTTGCGCCATGGAAAAACTGGCGCGATTGGCGGGGGATGGGTTTAGCTGGTAAAGGGAGCGCTTGCCATCGCGCTGGCTGTTGACCAGGCCGGTTTCCTGGAGAAGCCCCAAGTGGGTGGAAATGCGTGACTGCCCGAGGCCGGTGATGGACTGGAGCTCGTTGACGGAAAGCACTTCCGACTCCAGCAACGCAAGCAGGCGCAGGCGGGTGGGATCGCCGAGGGCGCGGAGGATTTTCAAGGTCTGGCTCATGCGTGGATAAAATACCGTTGACGCACCGTAGAAATTAAATATCATCCCATCTTGATGCGTCAATATGTAAATTGACCCATGTGTGAGCAACAGGGATTCTGCCATGGCGAACAGCTACATTTTTTCTTCTGAATCAGTCGGCGAAGGGCACCCGGACAAGGTGTCGGATACGATTAGTGATGCCATCCTCGATGCCTGCCTCGCGGGCGACAAACGCAGCCGCGTGGCGTGCGAGACGTTGGTGAAGAGCAACGTGGTGTGCGTGGGCGGGGAGATCACGACCAAGTCGAAATTTGATTACGAGCAGGTCATCCGAGCCGCAATCCGCGGCATCGGTTATGTGAATGACGATGATGTGTTTCATGCGGACAAGGTGTTCATCAACAACTACCTCACCGCCCAAAGCCCGGACATCGCCCAGGGCGTGGACGCCAGAAAAGCTGCGGGCAAGGCCACGGCAGAGCAGGGGGCTGGTGACCAGGGGTTGATGTTTGGCTATGCGTGTGATGAAACGCGCGAATTGATGCCGGCGCCAATCATGTTTTCCCACCGACTCGGCCGGAAGCTTACGAAGCTGCGCAAAGCGGGAGCGGCTGCCTGGCTGCGGCCGGATGCCAAGAGTCAAGTTTCGGTGAAGTATGTGGACGACAAGCCGGTGAAAATTACGAGCGTCGTGGTCTCGACCCAACACGCAGCCTCGGCAACGAACAAAACGATTCGGGATTTCATCACCAAGGAAGTCATCAGCAAGGTGTTGCCCAAGAAAATGTTGGCGCGTGATACGCAGATTCTCATCAATCCCACCGGCCGCTTTGTCACCGGCGGGCCTGCGGGGGACAGCGGGTTGACGGGCCGGAAGATTATCGTGGACACCTACGGTGGCATGGGGCGGCATGGAGGCGGGGCGTTTAGCGGCAAGGACCCCAGCAAGGTGGATCGCAGCGCGGCATACATGGGGCGTTATGTGGCGAAAAACATCGTGGCCGCCGGGTTGGCTTCGCGGTGTGAAATCCAGTTTGCCTACGCGATCGGCTATCCGAAGCCGGTTTCGGTGCATGTGGAAACGTTTGGCTCGAACACGGTTTCCGAGGCGAAAATTTTGCGCGCGGTGAACCGGGTTTTCAGTTTTAAGCCGGCGGATATCGTCAACTCGCTGAAGCTGCTGCGGCCGATTTATTTACAGACCACCAACTATGGCCATTTCGGCAAGAATCACAAAGACATTACCTGGGAGAAAACGGACAAGGTGGCGTCCCTGCAAAAGGCTGCAAAGTAAGGAGCGAAATGACAGCGATACTTGAGGAAACGCAGGCGGACTACAAGGTGCGCGATATGGGCTTGGCCGAGTTTGGCCGCAAGGAGATTGACATCGCGGAGAAGGAGATGCCCGGCCTGATGGCCACGCGCGAAAAGTACGGCCCGGACAAGCCGCTTGCCGGCGTGAAAGTCATGGGCTCGCTCCACATGACCATCCAAACGGCGGTGCTGATCGAGACGCTGGTTGAGCTGGGCGCGGATGTACGCTGGTGTTCGTGCAATATTTTCTCCACGCAGGATCACGCCGCGGCAGCCATTGCGGCGGCGGGGGTGCCGGTGTTTGCGTGGAAAGGCGAAACGCTCGAGGAATACTGGGAGTGCACATGGAATGCGCTCACTTGGCCGGATGGCTCGGGGCCGGACCAGATAGTCGATGATGGCGGCGATGCGACGTTGCTCATTCATAAGGGGGTGGAACTGGAGAATGGCAGCGACTGGGTGAACTCGCCGTCGGGCAGTGAGGAGGAGCAGGTGATCAAGGATCTGCTCAAGCGGGTGCAAGTGGACAAGCCCGGTCATTGGGCGCCCGTTGCTGGCGCGGTGAAGGGGGTTTCCGAGGAAACGACCACCGGCGTGCATCGGTTGCAGCAGATGGAGGAACGCGGAGAGCTGCTCTTTCAAGCGATTAACGTGAATGACTCGGTGACCAAGTCGAAATTCGACAACGTGTACGGCTGCCGGCATTCGTTGGTGGACGGCATCAAGCGCGCACTTGATGTGCTTGTTTCGGGCAAGGTGGCAATGGTGTGCGGTTACGGCGATGTCGGCAAAGGTTCAGCTGCTGCGTTGGCCAATGAGCATGCGCGTGTGTTGGTTTCGGAAGTCGATCCGATCTGTGCGCTGCAGGCGTGCATGGAGGGTTATCAAGTCACCACGGTGGAGGATGCCCTGCCGGTTGCTGATATTTATGTGACCACCACCGGTAACAAGGACATCATCACCGCCGACCACATGGCCCGCATGAAGGATCAGGCGGTCGTGTGTAACATCGGTCATTTTGACAATGAAATCCAAGTGGCGGCATTAATGGAAATAGACGGGGTCACGCGGGAGGAAATTAAGGACGACTCCATCCCCGGCGGGCCGGTCACGCGGTTTACATTTCCCGATGGACATTCAATTTACCTGCTCGCCGAGGGGCGGCTCATCAACCTGGGCTGCGCGACCGGCCACCCGAGCTTCGTGATGTCCAACAGCTTCACCAATCAAACCATCGCGCAAATCGATATCCGCAACAATCCCGACCGCGAGGTGGGCGTGTATCTGCTCGATAAAAAGCTGGATGAAGAGGTTGCCCGGCTGCACCTCGATAAGCTTGGCGCCAAGCTCACCACGCTTTCGCAGGAACAAGCCGACTACATTGGTGTCCCCGTCGACGGGCCCTACAAGCCGGCGCACTACCGCTACTAGGAGGCGGCTTTCATGTCGCCTGAAAATTTCAGACGAGGCATCGGCACCTGATGGCTGATTTGGCTGATATCTGCACACGAGATTATCGGACAGGCGAAGGGAGACGTGTGTTTTTTCGGGATGGGCGCGTGGAATGCATCGAGCCAACGGATGCGCTTGGCGATGTCTGGCTTGCGCCAGGGATATTCGATCTTCAAGTCAACGGTTACGCGGGGGTTGACTTTCAGAGAGATGGATTGGCGGGGGTCGATCTTCAGAAGGCAGCTGCAGGATTGCGTGATGATGGTTGCGGCCGATGGTTGTTGACGTTGATTTCGGATGAGTTTGATGTGCTTTTGAAGCGGCTGCGGTCGTTAAAGGAACTCCGGGATGGCGATGATGAATTGCGCCGGTCCATTCAGGGCTGGCATGTGGAAGGACCGTTTCTCTCGGCAGAACTGGGGTATCGAGGAGCCCACGATGGTGGTGTGATGCGGGATGCGAC
The DNA here is from genome assembly GCA_002728775.1 of Verrucomicrobiales bacterium. GTDB lineage: Bacteria > Verrucomicrobiota > Verrucomicrobiia > Limisphaerales > UBA1100 > UBA6614. The sequence goes on from PBVU01000053.1 coordinate 10,301, forward strand.
TGTGACGGATATTGAGCGGTTGCATGAAGTAGTTGAGGATGACTTGGTGTTGTTGACGGTTGCGCCGGAGAGGGGAGGAATGGTTTCGGCGGTTCGGCGGGCGGTGGAGTTGGGAATGAAGGTCAGCTTGGGGCATTGCAATCCGAATGTTGGTGACCTCGCGGCGGCAAAGGAAGCGGGCGCGGTGGCTTTTACGCATTTGGGAAATGGGTGTCCGCAGAAGTTGGACAGGCATGACAATGTTTTGTGGCGGGTCTTTGATGAGGGCGGCTTGGTGGCGGGAATGATTCCCGATGGCATTCATGTTTCGCCCCTACTGTTTCGCTTGATGCATAAAGCGTTGGAGCCGGATATGATTTATTACACCACCGATTCTATTTCGGCGGCTGGCGCTTCCCCGGGCTGCTATACTGTGGGGAGATTGGAGCTGGAGGTTGGGGGCGACCAAGTGGTTCGGCATCCCGGGCAAACAAATTTCGCAGGGTCGGCGTTGAGGCCATGGCAGGGAGTAAAGCGGGCGGCAGCCATGCTGGGTGTATCTTGGCGCGAGGTCTGGGACGGGTTTTCTACGCGGCCCACGGAATTAATGGGATTGAAGGCGGGGATAACGGCTGGTGACAAGGGCAGCCTTTGTCTGGTTCGGGAAGATGGCGAAGGGGACATAGTTTCCGTGGAGGTGTTGGCGTGATAAACGTGCTGATGGTTAACCAGTGTGGGCGGACAAAGATTTGGAACTTTCCGCTTGCATCGACCGTGCGGACCTCTAGTTTCACGCGCTCATGAATGTCCTGAAGCACAAGGACAAGGATTTTGTGGAGCGCCTTCTCACAATGGCGGAGGCGCAGCCTTTGTTTGATGAAGCGATTGATCGCAAGGTGAAGGGGATTCTCAAGGCAGTCAAAAAGGAGGGGGACAAGGCTCTGGTGCGATTTGCGAAAAAATTTGACGGGGTGAATTTTGCTGAGCGGGATTTGTTTGTTTCGATCCCCAACCTGGACAACGCATCGTGGCGGACAACCGAAGATGTGCACGAAGCCTTGGATTTTGCGCATCGAAACATTGAGGCGTTTCACAGGGCCGGCTTAAGAAAGGCTTGGCAGGGACGAAATGAACAGGGTGCCAAGGTGGGGGAGAAATACGATCCTTACCGACGGGTGGGCGTTTACATTCCTGGTGGAACGGCCCCGCTAGTGTCGACGGCATTAATGACCATCACCTTGGCGAAGGTGGCGGGCTGCCGGCAGATTTGTGTCTGTACACCACCGGGGAAGGATGGCCGCATCAATGATCATTTGGTTCATGCGTGCAGGATGGCGGGTGCCTGGGAGATTTACAAGGTGGGTGGGGCACAGGCAATTGCGGCGATGGCTTATGGGACGAGGATTATCAAGCCGGTGCAAAAGATTTTTGGTCCCGGGAACGCCTATGTGGTCGCGGCCAAGCGACTTTTATTTGGCCGGGTCTCGATCGACCTGCTGCCGGGGCCGAGTGAATTGCTCGTGTTGGCGGATGAGAAGGCGAATGCAAAATTTGTGGCGGCAGACATGCTGGCCCAAGCGGAACATGGGTCGGGACATGAGCGCTGCTGGCTGGTGACGCCTTCTGGACGATTGTTGCGGGCTGTGGAACGGGAAATTCAGAAGCAGTTGCCAAAACTGTCGCGGAGATGTTTTATCGACAAGGCCCTGAAGAATGCCTGGCTGATCCAGGTGGCCAATATTAACGATGCGGTTGAGCTTACCAATGACTTGGCGCCTGAGCATTGTGAAGTGATGGTGGAGCGGCCGAAAAGCGTGGTCAGGGATATTGTGACCGCGGGGGCCATTTTCGTTGGGTCGTGGTCGCCGACAGTATTGGGCGATTATGTTGCGGGGCCGAGCCATACATTGCCCACTGGCGGGGCGGGGCGCTCTTTTGCGGGCCTGACGGTGGATCAATTTCAGCGCAGGACGAGCGTTGTGGAATACTCCAAGGCGGCCCTCAAAAAATCTCTGGCGGCGGTGGAAAAGATTGCGGGGATGGAAGGCCTTGACGCACACGGCCGGTCAGCTTCCATTCGGTTGGGCTAATGAACTGGGTCCGCCGACATGTCCGGAAACTGGCGCCCTACGTGCCGGGGGAGCAACCGAAGGGGCGGGGGTTGGTGAAACTAAACACGAACGAGAATCCGTATGCTCCATCGCCAAAGGTTTTAAAGGCAGTTCGTGCAGCCGTGGATGGGCGTCTTCGGCTTTACCCAAATCCAGCGGCGAGTGAATTACGTGCGCGTTTGGCTGATTTACATGGTTGTGGTGTCGAGAATGTGATTGTCGGGAACGGGTCTGACGAACTGCTGGCATTGGCGACAAGGGCCTTTGTTGAGCCGGGGAAGGGGATGATCCAGTACTTTACACCCAGCTATTCGTTGTATCCTGTTTTAGCGGAGATTCACAATGGGGTGCGGAACGAGGTGCCCTTGGAGGATGATTTTTCATTGCCGGTTCCTTTGAAAAAGAGCGGGTGGAAAACGCGCGCATGCCTTTCTTTTGTCACGACACCGAATGCACCGAGTGGGTGTGGCTATGCAACTGAGCGACTGGAAAATTTGTGCAAATCCCAAAAGGGAGTAGTGGTTCTAGATGAGGCGTATGCGGATTTTGCGGAAGAGGACGCGTTGGAGCTGGGACTAAGGTACTCCAATATCCTAGTGTCCCGGACGTTCTCCAAGGGGTATTCGCTGTGTTTTCAGCGAGTGGGGTATTTTGTGGGGAGCCCAGAGTTGATTGCGGCACTGGATCGAATTCGAGACAGTTATAATGTGAACGGATTGGGGCAGGTGGCAGCGCTGGCCACGTTGCGAGACTTGGCTTATTACCGGAAAAATTTTCGGCTGATCAAACAAATCCGGTCGGTTGTGGCGGTGGAGTTGGAAGGACTCGGATTTGAGGTGCTACCCAGTTCCACCAATTTCCTGTTGGTGAAGCCCCCCCGGTTTGCGGCCAAGACTTGGCTGAACAAGCTCCGCGAGCGAAAAGTGTTGGTGAGGTGGTTTTCGGATCCGCAGGTGAAGGGCTACCTGCGGATCACGATAGGGAGCGAGCGGGAAATGAAGGCCTTTCTGCGCGCTGCCCGCCAGATCATTGGGGCCTCCTGAAGCGGAGGTTTTCTTTTCGTTTGTGACGTGCGATATCTTGGGATTGTTGGGCGAGGGCGTCTTCGACGATCTTAATGAATTCTTCGCAGCTTTGAGCGAGGCCGCCCATGGCAATGACAGTATCGCGTTCGGCATAATCGTTGGTGATGGCTAGGGCTTCGCCGAAGGGTTTCAGCCTGTAGGCGGTGCGTTCGATGAGGTCGTCGGCGGTCTGGCCTTTCTTGGAATAGAGCACTTCGATGCCCTCGGAAAAAATAGGGTCGGGTGTCGAGGGCGGGGCACCGCTGCCATCAAAGAAGATGGTGAGGGGTGTGTTGATGGCGTCGCGATACTGGGTCAGGATGCGCACGAGGGCATCTCTGGCGACAGATGAGTGGCGCGGCTTGCCCGGAGCGAGTCCGGGCCAAGCATGTAGAAGACTGTAGCCGTCAACCAGGATGCGGACAACTGCCATCGGCCCATTGTAGAGGCCCGGCTGAAGGGTGACAAGTGGAGCGGTGTTGGTGTAGATTGCCGCCGGACGATGCCAATTTACGAGTACGAGATTTGTGATGGGAACTGCAAGGTGTGCGGCGGGAGATTTGAGATTCATCGGCCGTTGAAGGCGAAGGAGCTCAAAAAATGCCCAGCGTGCAAGAAGCCAGTCAGGAAGGTTTTTGGTGGGCGGATTTACATGCCCAAGCATTTTAAGAAGCCGAACATCCGGCAGGCAAAGGAAGCTGGTTTTACGGTGTTAAAGCGCTCGGGCAAGGGCGAATATGAGGTGCATAAACCGGACCGTGGGATGTGATGGAGCGGAAACGGCTGCATGTCTATTATGAGGGCAGAGTGCAAGGGGTGGGGTTTCGCTGGACTGTGAGGGAGGTGGCGACGGGGTTTGATGTAACCGGCTGGGTTAAAAATCTGTCTGATGGTCGCGTAGAATTGGTTGCGGAGGGGGCGCGGGAGGAATTAGAGGCTTTTCAAGCTGCAATTCCGGATGCAGGATTGCGCCGCTTTATACGCTTGGAATTGCCGAGCTGGAGCGAGGGGACTGGTGAATTTCGCGGATTTGCGATCGCCGGATAAGGATTTGCGGGTCAATAGGAGTTAATGAAGTACGCGATTATATCGGACATCCATGGCAACTTGGAGGCCTTGGAGACAGTGCTGGCTCACGCCAAGGAACACGGCTGCGAGAAATATGTCTGTGGCGGCGACGTGGTGGGCTACAACGCCAACCCAAGCGAGTGTATGGAGATTGTGCGGGAGATGAACATGCCGTGCGTGATGGGCAACCATGACGAGTATGTGGGGAACGACATCGATCTTGCCTCCTTCAACCCGGTGGCGGCTGAGGCCGTGTTGTGGACACGTTCGCAATTGAGCGAGGAGGAGCGCAAATGGCTGCGTGATCTGAGATATATCCGGTTGGTGGACAGTTTCTCAGTGGTTCACGCAACGATGGATGGGCCAAAGTACTGGGGCTATGTCCAGAGTAAGATGGACGCGGCGGCAAGTTTTACCTACCAAACCACGCCGGTGTGTTTCCACGGGCACACGCATGTGCCGCTGGCGTTCACTGAGGATCTGGATATTTCCGGTGGCGCGTATGAATCGGTTAAGGTGGAGCGCAACAAGCGGTACTTCATCAACGTGGGCAGCGTGGGGCAGCCTCGGGACGGCGATCCGCGGGCGGCGTATGTGATTTACGATGCCGACGCGCAGACCATCCAGTTGTTCCGCTTGAACTACGACCTCGAGAAGGCGCAGGGGAAAATTCGAGCGGCGGGCCTGCCTGATCGCCTGGCCGACCGCTTGGGCTTGGGCAAATGAACCGCAGCCATCAGGCCGCTACAGGCGCTTGAAGGTCTTAATTCTCAAGCCAAGTTCACTCGGCGATGTGGTCCACGCGTTGCCGTTTCTCCGTGTGTTAAAACAAGCACATCCGGGTGCGCGCGTTCACTGGTGGATTGAGGAGCGATTGGCACCGCTGCTTGAGGGGGATTCGGACTTGGAGGCCATTCACCTCTTCAGGCGCCGCGATTGGCGCACGCCAGGCGGAGTATTGCGCGGATTGGAGACGGCATGGCGGCTGCGCCGAGAACGGTTCGACTGGGTGGTTGACCTGCAGGGGCTGGCTCGAAGCGCTTGGTTTGGGTGGCTGACGCGAGGGGCCATGACGGCGGGTGTAGACTCCGGTCGTGAAGGCGCGCGCGGGCTTTATGATGTTGCCGTGCGCCGCCCCTCGGAGAATACCCATGCCGTGGATTGGAATCTGGCCGTGCTGAGGGCCATGAGAGTGGAGGCGCGGGGAGATTTTGAGTGGATCCAGAGACGGACGGGGGAAACAGTCGTGCCGGAGTCAGATGGCCGTTGGGTGGTTTTCTGCCCCGGTGCGCGATGGCCCAACAAGCGGTGGCCGGTTGAGCATTTTGCAAAACTTGGAGAGGACTTGTTGGCGGACGATGATTCGTTGCAGGTGGCCGTGTTGGGGGGTGGAGAGGACGCCGAGGCAGGAGAGATCATAGCCAAGTCTGCGCGAGGGCGGTGCAAAAACTTGGCGGGTAAAACAACAATCCCGGAAATGGTGGATTGGTTGCGTTGTGCGCAGGTGGTTGTCGCCAATGATTCCGGACCGTTGCATGTGGCTGTGGCATTGGAGCGGCCGGTGGTGGCGTTATATGGGCCAACGCATGCTGGCCGCACGGGGCCGTACCACAGGGAGGAGGATGTGATGCGGGCAGAGTTGCCGTGTGCGCCCTGTATGATGGCGAGTTGTGCCCACGAAGTTGAGCGTGAATGTTTGCGGGTGATTACACCCGCCGCGGTGGCCGCCCAAGTGCGTCTGCGCATGTGAACAACTCACGAGGGATCGGTCTTGCGCACGCGCTGTGCCGGTGTATTTTGAAGGCATGAGGAGGTGCTTGGTTTTGTTCGCGGCGGTTTGGTTTGCCGTTGGTTTGCGGGCAACCGGCTTGGAGATTCGTCTGCAAACGCTGGGGCCGGAGTTTCTTCCCAATGAGCCCTTGGCGGTCGGGGTTTCCATCAAGAATTTTTCCGGGCGGCCGGTTATTCTGGGGCAACATCGTGAATGGATTCGTTTTTTAATCATGGATGTTCAGGGGCGGCCGGTGGTGAAGGGCAAGGATCCTCCGGCGGGTGAGATATTTATCGTTCCCAACGGGAAGACGGTTGTGAAATGGATCGACTTGGCACCGTTCTTTAATGTTCGACAGCCGGGGACTTACTCGATTACAGGCCGTGTCAATGTCCGGCAGTGGCGTCAGGATGTTGACGCCCTGCCGTGCCAGATCAAGGTGACCGCGGGAATGGTGCTTGCCGCCCATAAATTTGGTGTGCCGGATAAGAACAATATCGCTAAGCCGCCCGAGATTCGCGTCTTCAAGCTGTTGCGCAAACGGGCGGACGGGCGCCTGTTGCTGTACCTGCGGGTGGCAGAGGAAAATGATTATGCCGTCTATACCGTGCGCCAACTTGGGCCGATGGTCCAGTTGTCGCCCCCTGAATTTCAGTTGGACCAATCCGGGCGCATTCATGTTTTTTTTCGAAGCGGCGCGTCTCGTTACACCTATTGCGTGGCTGACGCGGATGGGGTTCTGGAGAAGAGGCAGTCTTATGAGACCTACCTGCGCAAGCGGCCCATGATGCGCATGAGCGACAAGGGTGTTTTGGAGATTCGTGGAGGCCGACGGGTTTTCAGTTATACGGACTTTCCCGCAGCGCCTCCTCCGCCCCGGCGCGAACTACCGCCCTTGCGGGACTAGCGGAAAAGTCTCGCACGCGATTGGATGCGCTTGCCCAGTTCGATGGCCACTGCCGACGCCCGTGCGCGGTTGCGGGCTTGAGTGGTGAGTTTGCCGGAGCTTAAAATCATTCTCGCGGCGGCGATGATGTCTCCCTCCACATCCCGCACCGGCATGATGATTTCCACTTCATCATCATCCTCGCTGTAGACCACGGCGCCTTTCTCCAAGGTGGGCCCGCAGGATTCCGGGCCAGCTTTGCCAGTCAGGGCGGCGTTGGTGGCGGCGGCGATTTCAAGGCCGTCAGCATCTGGGCGTTGACCAATGAGTTCCATGCGCTTCAGGTGTTCATTGGCACGGGTGATGTCGTTGACAGCGCCCTGGGCCAGTGTGAGGGGCAGCGTGAGGCTGGACATGGCAAACAGGCATTCGGTATCGCCTCGAGTCCAGAAGCCCACGCGGCCGGCCGGCATGTCGTTTAATTTAATGGAGTCAAACGATTCACCATTCAGGCGGCCGTTGATGACGTTGTTTCGACAGGAAATCTCAAGGTGATACCAGCCGTTCTTGGGTATTTTGATCCTACTCTCTGGTCCGCCAACGGGCACTCCTTTCTCACAGAATTTCAGGTACATGTGCTCTTTCTCGGGGATGATGGCAAAAAGGATGGCAGAGTTGTCCTTTTGGGTTCGGAAAACAACACCCGCCGCTTTCACGCCGCTACCGCCGGTGATCTGAAACGAGGTTTTTAAGATCAGGTCATCGTAGTCCCTGTGGTCAAGGAGCAGGGCGGGGTAGCGCTTGGTGTCAGGGGTGCCGCCTCTGTGCTTCAGGCAGTGCCGATCGACCAGTTGGGTAGGGTCCAGGGTGCTTGGCACCTTGGCTTTGATCACCGTCCACTCAGTGGCTTCACCATTGATGGGAACGAAGCCCGCAGGCGCCTTGCCGAGCTGTTGCCGGCTGAAATTCAACGGGTTCAACGCGGCGGCGGCGGACAGTCCGCTCCACAACATCGCCAGAATCGCCAGCTTTTTCATGGGGAAAGTCTAGTGCGCGGCCTGTGGTCGGCAAGCGCAAGTCATTCACCAGATCATGTCCGCAACGGTGTGGCCGGCGGGAATGAACGGCAGCACATGTTCGGTGTAGGGCACGATGACATCGAGCACATAAGGCTCGTCGGCATCGAGCATGCGCTTCAGCGCGCCGGGGAGATCCTTTTTCCGGATCACTCGCTCACACTTGACGTTGAAGCCGGCACAGATATCTGGGTAATCCGGGTAAATCTGCCGCCGATTGTCCGGATCGCCGAGGTATGTGTGACCACGGTTGCCGGCGTAAAACCGATCCTCCCATTGCACTACCATGCCCAAGTGTTGGTTGTTCAAAATAATGGCCTTGGCGGCAATGTTTTCAATGTGTGCAGTGGCAAGCTCCTGCACGTTCATGAGAAAGGAGCCGTCTCCGTCAATGTCGATGACCTGCTTGTTCGGCTGCGCCACCTTGGCACCCAAGGCAGCGGGATAACCAAAACCCATTGCTCCCAGCCCAGCACTGGTGAGCAAAGTGCGCGGCTTGGTCCATTGATAATACTGCCCGCTCCACATCTGGTGCTGGCCGACACCAGTCGTGATAATGGCGTCGCCCTTGGTCTGCTTGTAAAGCTCCTGCAAGACCTGCTGGGGCATGATGATTTCCTCGCGTTTGTCGAGGTCATCGCGGAGATGCTCGACTTCCAGGGAGCGGTCGTCGGCACTGTAGTGAAAAGGTGCCTTCGCTTTCCATGCAGCAACCTGCTTGTGCCACGCGGTAAACTTGCGGCGAATGGGGCGCTTTTTCACCATTGCGGCGAGCTTGCCCAAGGCATACTTGACGTCGCTGTGGATGGGCAGGTGGACGAGTCGGTTCTTGTTGTGTTCCGAGCGGTCGATATCCACGTGGACAATCGTTCCGTGTTCGCAGAATTTCTCCACCTTGCCGGTCACCCGGTCGTCGAAGCGCACCCCGAAAGCGAGCAGCAAGTCGGCGCCTTCGGCAATTTTTTTGGCTTTGCCGTTTGAATCCTTTTTGAATTCACCGCTCACCGCCCAATTGGCGTAGGCTGCGCCGTGCATGCCCAGCCAGCGCAGTGAAAGCGCGTGGGTTTCCGGGAAACATCCGGTGCCCATGATGGTGGTGGTGACCGGGATACCCGCAGCCATGGCAAAGGCACGCAGTTCGCGGCTGGCTTCACCCGTAATCACACCGCCACCACAATAGAGCACGGGCCGCTCGGATTTCTCAATCAAACCAATGATTTCGTTCAATTCCAGATCATCAGCGCGGGGTGGCTCTGGATAGCCGGGCAAGTCCAGATTGTCCGGCCAAATGGGCTGCGCTTTTTGCTGCTGGATATTTTTTGGAAAATCAATGAGCACCGGTCCCGGGCGACCGGTTTGGGCAATGTGAAAGGCTTCCTTGACCACGAGTGGCAGTTCCGCGATATCCGTCACCAGGTAGCTGTGTTTTACCACCGACAGCGTCATTCCATAGATGTCGGTTTCTTGGAATGCTCCTTTGCCGATCATGGCCTGCGGCACCTGCCCCGTCAGCGCCACCATGGGCACACTATCCATCCAAGCGTCCGCAATGCCGGTTACGAGGTTGGTGGCGCCGGGGCCGCTGGTGCCCATGCAAACGCCGGCCTTGCCGGAGGCACGGGCGTAGCCCTCGGCGGCAAATGAACCCCCTTGCTCGTGCCGGGGCAGGATGGTGCGGATTTGCTTGGAGCGTGTGAGCGCCTGATGCAGTTCCATGCTCGCGCCGCCGGGATAAGCGAAAATGGTGTCCACGCCCTCGCGTTCCAGGGCGGCCACAAGGATATCGCTGCCCATCATGGGCTTGCCCAGCTTGCGTCCGCGTGCCTTTCTATCGCTCTTCTTTCGTTTGGTTGTCGTTTTACTCATGTCGTCTTTCTCGGACGGTGGCGTGGGCAACAAAAAACCCACGACCAGCCAGCCGTGGGTTCTTGTCGAGATTCATCGTCAGTCACAACAAGCAACCCAAGTCGGCGGGGCCAGTACCACCACAGACACCGCCTTAACACCAAGAACAGCTTGTCGTAAATTCACCCACATGGTTGTGGCCTTCTAGCATAATCTCCGCCGCGGGTCAATCGCGCTTGATGTGCGGGCTTGCCGATGGCGGGCGTTGTGCCAAGCTCGCCGGATGACAGGGCAAGAGGCATCCACACAGGCGGGCGGGTTCAACCGACGGGCAGCGATTAGCGGGGCACTGGCGGCAGCGGGCGGCGCGGCGGCATTTGTCCATAGCGCAACGGGAGCTCCCCGGCGCAAACCCGATCCCCGCGCGGTATCTCCTCGGAAATATACGATGAAAAAATCCATCAACCTGTGGGCTTTCCCCTATCCGGAACAGATGAATCTTCGGGAATGCCTACAGTTGGCCAAGGATGCGGGCTTTGATGGCATCGAGTTGAATTACGATCTCGAAAACGACCTTTCGCCCAAGGGCGGCACAAAAGAATTTACCGCCATTCGCAAAATGGCTGATGAGATTGGCATTGCCATCAGCGGCGTGTGTTCGTTTCTGTTCTGGCCGTATCCGTTGACCAGCAATGAGGCGAAAGAACGAGCCCGTGGCATGGAGCTTGCGGTTAAGATGACCCAGTGTGCTCACGACTTGGGCACGGAAAACCTTCTGGTTGTGCCTGGGGCAGTTCACATGCCTTGGCGCGCGGACCATGATCCAACGCCAAACGATATTTGTGGCAAGAGGGCGAGGGAAGCCGTTGGTAAACTTCTACCCTTGGCCGAGAAACTCAAGGTGCGTCTGAATATGGAAAACATTTTCTTCAACGGCTTTCTCATGTCGCCAGAGGAAATGAACAGTTTTGTGGATTCATTTGACAGCGATTTTATCAAAGTTCACTTTGACACCGGAAACATTATGCTCTTCCAGTTTCCCGAACACTGGATTCGCATTCTCGGGAAACGCATTCAGAACGTGCACTTGAAGGAGTTTACGAAAAAGGGCACTGACCATTCCCTTGAATCATTTCGCCCATTGCTGGATGGCACCACTAATTGGCCGGCAGTCATGGAGGCATTTGATGAAGTCGGCTATAATGGCTATCTGACGTTTGAATATTTTCACCCCTACACCCATTACCCCGAGGCGCTCATTTACCAGACCAACGACTCGCTGGACCGTATGTTGGGGCGTGTTTAGGCCGGTTCGCGGAGCAATTCGATCACGTGTCAATCAACCCGCCGGATTCTCTCCTATTGGATGCGAGTGGAATGCCGACGCGGCGGTTATAGTGGGAGTGGGAGCATCATGATTC
>PBVU01000032.1:0-9658 GCA_002728775.1 Verrucomicrobiales bacterium
CCGGGATCAAATCCCGTCAGGCCACGGAATGGCGACGTGATGGGAAGGCCGGTGGGCAAGGCACCCGTGCCCGGGGCTCCACCTCGTTGACGCGGGAAAAAGCTGCCACGACGACCGCTCGGGTCGGCCACAAACGGCCTCAATCGCGGAGCAAGGGGATTGGCGGGCTCCACCAAGGCGATGCCGCCGGCCGCATCAACATTTTGCCAAATGATGTTGTCGGGCGAGTAGAGAAACTTCAAGCCACCCGCATCATCGTAGGTCAGGGCGTGGCGCGGCCGATATTGGCCGCCCATGGCGTTGTTGCCATCATAGTACACGCCAAAATCGAAAAGCGACGGCGTGTCCGTCCAGTACAGGGAGGTGTTCCCGTAAAACGCGTCTAGGATGGCCGATGCGGAAGACCAGGCATTGCCGGTCGTGTCGGTCGTGAACTCCTCCATGTCCACCAGGGTGGGCATGGTCACGGCTCCGCCCGCGGCGATGGCGGCTGCATTGTGAATCAACCGGTAGCTGTACTTGACTCCGTTGATGCTGTCGGTCGGCTCATTGCTGACCGGATCATAATTTCGAAGGGAAACATTGAAGTTGAAGGCCGTGCCACCGGTATTGGTGGAGTGATTGATAATCGAAAAAGCGTGGCGATGCGGGTTCCCCAGTCCCAAGTGATTGACCATCATGCCCAGGACCAGGCTCTTGATGTCAATGATCTGGGCATTCTGCGCGGTCGTGTTGATCCACGTCGTGTTGTAGTTGCCCGCGAAACCATGCTTATACAGGTCCAGCTCACTCATGCCGCTGTATTCGTCGTTCTCGAAGAAATCGTTGACGACACCCACGGCTTCATGAACGGCATTCATCCCCTCCACGCCAAAATAATTTACGAAACTGGCGTCAAAGGAATAGACAAAGGAAGGGATGGCCCAGCGAAAATACCGGGGCACGTGCCCGGTAATCGTCTTGGGCGCCGCCGCTTGTGCCGCCGCCCCATCCGTGTAGTTTCGCGCAGCCGTCTCATTGGCCTTCGCCGGGCCAAGAAGCACAAAAGCCTGCGCCACCTGCAACAACGCCATCAGCGCCACCGCAAACGTAATTCTCCCTAGGACCTTTATTTTCATGGTTACCCCTTGTCTTTGGTTTCCTTGTCTACTCGCTCATCGCACCTTATTAGCGAGCAAATTAGTTTGAGCGCACGACACGGTAATACCGCGCACCACTTGAACCACCCACCTGCACGGAATCCGTGCCACCCCGGCCGGACCGCGCGGTGCCACGGTTGGTCCAACTGCGCAAATCATTCGACTGCTGGACCGTGTACCGGGCACCCGCCTGACTCTTCCAACTCAAGTTATAACCGCCACTCGTACCCCGTTGCAGGGTCGCCTGAACTGGCGTACGTGCACGCGACTGGCTCGGGCCGGGCCGACTCATACGGCTCATCATGCCCGCCGCCGTGCGCGAAGGAGTCCCTGCGCGCAAGCTGGCCAAGGAACGAGACGAACCGCCTGAACTCGCGCCAAAACTGCGCCGGATGCCACCCGAACTTGGTTGCCCAAAGGAACGCTGAGCCATCGAGCGCCCACCCAGAAGAGAGCGCGCCTGTGGCGCACGAGCCATCTGCGTGGCCCGGCCACCAAGGCTCATGCTGGGGCGTCCCATGCTGCGGTTTTGAGCCAGACGCTGCATCATTGACAAGCCCATGGAAGCCGAACGCTGGGAAAATGTGCTGTGAGTGGGCATCCGGCGCGATGCCGCCGAAGGCGCACTGGCCCGGGCCGAGGCCATCGACCGAGGCGCGGCCGGAGCGGGTGCTGGCGTAGCAGCCGGAGGAGCCGCTGCGGCCACAGAAACTGGAGCGGGTGCTGGGGCGGCCGGCACTGCCGCTGGAGCAGCCGGCGCTGGGGCCAGTGCCGGCGCTGCCGCAGCCACACTGGCCGCCGGGGCCGGAGCGGGTGCCGCAGCCTCGGATGCCGCCGCGGGTGCCGTCAGGCGTGAATTGCGTGGCGCAGCCTCAACCACCGTTGTGTCGCCCGCCGTTACGTCCACCACGCCCGCCAATTCACCCTCGCTGGTCACATATCTCTGCGAAGACAGGATCGAGTGTGACGGGTTGATTGTGTTCACCCAGACCGCCAAGAACTTGTTCGCCCCATCGGTGGCCACCGTGGGTGCCGTCTGGTGCAATTGCCCCTGCGTGTTGATCTGGAATTCACTTCCGCCCGAGGACAGTCGCCCTTGGATGCCACCTCCGGACGCATCCTGGCCATAACTTGTCCAAGCCACCAAGACATCACTGCCCAAGCGCACCAGTTCGGGAGCCTCCTGCTGACCACTCAGATGCGTGTTCATCCGCTGCGCCTTACCGGAAGGCACACCGCCGCTGCTAAAGCCACGCAGGTAAATATCATTCAGATTGCGCGTGTTCTTCTCATCACGCTGCATCCAGGACACGAGGAATCCACCGCCACTGCCACCGGCCATGACCGGCGAAGACGCCAGAACATCCCCCTCGCTCATTTGGTAGTCCGCGCCCGCGGCACTACCCGAGGAATTGAAAACCCGGCCCACAATGTTGCCACGCAGATTCGGTGCACCCGCCCCTGTGCGGCCATTCACCGCCTCGGAAACCCACGCCACGGCAAAACGCCCGTCACTCATCGCCGCCACCGCGGGATCGGACTGATTCATGCTGGTGCCGGAGTTAATCTGGATTTCGCCACCCAACTTCGCTCCCGTTGAATTGAAAATCTGGCCGTAGATACCGCCCCCATCACCGTCCTGGCCTTCACTTCCCCAGACCACCACAATGTTGCCATTGGACAAAACCGCCACATCAGGATCACGCTGGATGCCCGGCTGGTAGGTGTTCACCGGCAAAGCCCCGGAAATAAAGCTCCCATTGGCATTCAGCAAACGCAGGTAAATATCCACGGAAGAACGTGGTCCCGCCTGCCACACCGCGGCCGCGCCCCCATCGGAAGTCAATGCCACGCGCGGCGAAAGTTCATTATGCTGCGCCGTACCTTGGCCAAGGGCGGCACCTATGCCGACACCTCTCATGTCGGAGCCCAAGCGCTGCACCATCACCCGCTCATACCGGCCGTCGGCCGGCATATTCTGCCAAACCACGAAACCGCCCGCGCTGCCCATGGCAACTTGCGGACTCTTTTGGTGGCCACCCACATTACCCAAGAGCGGCAGTTCCCCGCCCAATTTGCTCAAGGCAGCCTGACTGGTCGGTACAGCCAGAAAAAGAGCGCCCAGCAACCCCAGTAGAATGTGCTTGGTTTTAGTCATGATGTTTTCTCCTTGTTCTTTTTGGTTAAAAACCGTTGTTCCCACATTGTTGACAGTTATACCACTAGATACTTGATAGTTGTTTTTCATGTCTAACAACATATTGTGTTTGGCACACAAACCCTCCTCACGAGACGTTTTTCACATGATGTGAATAATGTCAACATCTTTTTAACACTTGCCTAGTTTTTTGTGAATATGTTGTGTGTTGGAAAATGTTATGGCACAAAATATAGCAAATTTTTGCTGCGCCAACAAAACCACCCACGGTTGCTCACAATCCTGTTTTTGGGATTAGCAGTTTTCCCTCCTCTGGGAATACTTATTGAATCCACCCCGGACTCTTTTAAAGTAACTGCACCCCTCCTTGCACCGAGGATAGAATCATTTAATTAACAGCCTGTCAATAACTTTATTCACATCCTTAAAGGAGGGTTGCGAATAAAAAAGAGGAGGCGTATTTGCCTCCTCCACGCCCCTTGCGGGGATTGAATGTGTCTTGGATCTACTTGACCAGTTTGTCAATCTGCTGCCGCAGCAAGTCGGACACAGTCGTGCCCTTTTTCTTGGCCAGTGCCTCCAGTTTCTTCTTGGTCTTCACGGCCACAAATGCTGCGACCAGTTTCTTTTCAGGATTTCTCTGTGTTGCCATTTTTTAAACTCCCTGTTGTTCGTCGGGCCAGTCCGCAGGCATCTCACTAAAAATGTGAGAAACCGTCAAATACTTTTTAAGGAAAATTCCGCCTGCTTAAAACAACAATTGCGAGGCCCCTAGTCCAGCTGTTTTCCCTCGACATTCCACTGGCGAACCGCGGAGGGAACGCCGTTCGCGAAGATATGCTCCGAAGCTGGCTGGCCGTTCGGGTAATGGAGGATCAAGGTTCCGTTTCCATCCCGCACTTGGCCAGTGACATTTCCGTCGTGGCCAAAGGAAGTCGCCACGTCCAGACGGTCGGCCCGGTTGGTACCCCGCAGGCAGAGTTGACCGCTGGCGTACCATTCCTCCACCAAACCGGTTCGCAGGCCCTTCTCAAACTGGGTACGGCTGGCGGGCTGGCCGCTGGGCAGCCAAACAGTTTCCCAGCCGTGAGGAAGGCCATCGACCAAATCCACTTCCCGGAGGGGCGAAGCGTTGGGGTGATAACGCACGGCGCGGCCGGTATAGGGTTTGCCGGTACGAAGATCCACCAGTCGGCCATCCAAAGGTCTCAGCATATCCATGGGCACAGGAGGCGGCTGGGCCAGCACTGCCTGCTCTTTCGCAGCGAGGCTTTCCGCGATCTTTCGCTGTTCAGGAGTCAGCTGACTGGCCAACATGTGGTAATCCGCCTGGGCACGCAGGTTGCCCCGCTTGGCGGCCAACAGAAACCACTTGCCAGCCTCCACACGATTGCGGGGCATGCCCAAGCCATCCCGGTTCATTAACCCCAGGTGGTGTGCCGCGGGAATATTGCCATTGCGAGCCGCGCGCCGAAACCATCGCGCGGCCGCCTGAGGATTCCGATCAATCCCGGCACCAAAAAGCAACAACCGGGCAAGGCTGTACTGGGCGGTGGGGAGATCCTGCCTCGCCGCCCTCGTGTACCACTGGGCGGCCTCGGTGGCATTCTGGTCCGTGCCCTTGCCGTGTTCCAAGGCCACGGCTAGGTTTTGCTGGGCGGCAGGCAAGCCTTGCCGGGCGGCCTTTCGATACCAGACCACCGCTTGCCCAAGATCGACGGGCAGGCCCTTTCCCATCCGGTAATTTTCCGCGAGCAACAGTTGGGCCATGGGATCGCCCTGCTCGGCGCGCTGGCGCAATGCCCCCTCGCGTGCCTTGGCGGCCGCAACCGCTGGATCGTCCGGCGCATCCGCACATGCGACGCACAACGCAAGGATAATGAGATAGGCGGCATTCCGCATGCGCGGAGGTTAACGCGGCTTTTCACATGTGGTGAAGATGTTTTCTTGGGCGAAAGGGTGGCGGGCAGGGTAGCCTGCGGGATGAGGAAGGGGGAAAGACTGGGGCTGGTGATCGGCTTGGCCGTGGTGGGCTTGGGCGTGGGCACGGCGATGGTTTGGCAAATCCAAAATGCCGAGCCTCCACTGCCGCCACGGGCCACGAAGGCCGCCTTGCCAGAGCTGGGCGTATATGAGCAATCCGGCGTCTGGACCCAGAGCGGCCGGTACGTATACCCGGAAGCGAACAAGACCTTGAATTTCACGGCTGAAGATCATTCCTATTTCACTTTTGGTGGCCGTGCGTTGATGCAGGAGACACGTTACACGGCTGAGAACGGCGAGGACAATGAGCTGGCCGTGCGCGGTTGGAACGAGGCAACTGAGAAGCACAGTTACCTGTTGGTAACGGATACCGGCCGAATCGTAACGTTTGAGGGGGACTGGTCAGCGATGGATCGCACCATGCAGTGGGAGATCACGCATCCGGCGACCAACTCGCTGAAAATGAGTGTGGAATTCCAAGAGATCATCCCCGCGCCCAACCGCAAGCGCCTGAATTGGGAGTGGCGAACCTTTGCCACGGTACTAAAGGAAGTGCGGGTTGACTGTACGCGCCAAGGGGACCGGGCCGGGCCGTCGCCCAGCGAATTTGGCAAGCCTGCGCAAGAGGAATTAAAGCTACTCGGCGAAGCCGGAACTTGGACGGAGCGGCAGTTTTATGGCGAGGGAGGCGAGGGGATGCGCATGAAAGGCCGCGCCCGTTGGGCAGCGGGCGGCAACTGCCTTGTTTATGAGGGCGTGGTAACCTCGGGCGACAGTGAGGGCACGCCCGTGCTTTGGATAAAGACCTACGACAGCGAGGTGAAGGTTTACCGCTACGCGTATTTTGGCGCCAATGGGGGAGTGGACCACTATGTCGGCCGGTGGGATCCGGACAACAACAAGATGGTGTGGCGGTGCCGCAAACTCAACAGCGCCGCATCGCCGGACATGAGCAGTGTCATTGAGGAGACTTTCACCATGAGCGGGCACAAGGCATGGACGTTCAAGGTTCGCGAGTTTGGCAAAATTGTGATCGAGGGCCGGGGCGACAGCCTGCGCGTGGACGAATAGGCTATTGCCAAGTCTTTAATTCCGTCAGGTACGCAGGGGATAGATCAAAGTGGGCGGCCCCATGCAGCACCCCTTCCATGTAACCCGGCCAAGGACGGCCCGGCTCCATCACTGGATCCACGTAGACCAGTGCCTTGGCCCGGTCGGCGGCGTAAATTACCTCCAGTTGTTCCTTGGTGTAATGGCCTCCCGCCACGCCCTCGTACTCATCCAAGTCCACTTCGTGCGCTAGCGTTAAAACCCACAAGCCTCCCTGCACCACTGAGTCCGGCTCCGGTGTCACGGTAGCGTAGCCGCGTCGATTGATGAGAAACCGCCAACCGTTCAAGGCGGCCGCGCCCATCGGCTTTGCCCCGGGACAGCGCTCCGTCATTTGCCGCGGGTCAAGGTTTGACCCATAGGCAAAATAAAGGCGCTCAGTCATGACAAAACTCAAACCGTTCCAGCAATTCGTACCTCGGGCCTTCCGGATTCAAGACGGAGCGAAAAAGGGAGCAGGAATTGGCCGGGCCGGTCAAGGGAGCAATTTCAAGCCCCTCGACAGCGGAAGCCAATGCCACGGGATCACGGGCCGACTTGATTCTGGCAATCGTGAGATGCCCCATGAAACGCGCCTCGGGCTCGAACCACGCGGCCAATTCGGAATCCACCCTAGCTTGAAAGAAATCCGCCCCGACCAATTTCAGCCAGATGATCCGCGGCGCAAACATGCCCGCGCCACCCAGCCGCACCTCGCAGACAGGGAATCTTATCCCTCGAAGCACCACAGCCGCCTGCTTTACTTGGCCCGGTGTCAGCTCGCCGAGAAATTTAAGGGTCAGGTGAATATTCGTCCGCGCGGTGTAGCGACCATGGAAGAGATCCCGCTCGCGCAGGGCCGCCTGGACGCGCGTCGCCTCATCACGAAACGCGCCGGGCAAATCCAAAGCCACAAAGCAGCGAATGCGTTCGCCGGACACGCGCGTTTGTACTACGCGGCCACGGCCTGGCGCAAAACCTTGCCAGCGGTCGGCAGCAGGGTTTCAACCGCATCGAGACGAGCAGCAATCCGGTCTGCGGCAGCTTCATTGTCATGCACCAGCAGGCGGCGATACCAATCGGTCAGGTATTTGCTGACCGCCAGTTCATTCTTGGGCGTGGTGAGCTGCCCGGCCTTTCCATCCGCCAAGCGGCAGAGATAAATCGCGGCGGTAGTGATGTCGTCATCCGACCGCGCCTTCTCGAAAAGCGCGAGCGCATCCTCAAACCGGCCGGCGGTCAGGAGCGCAATCGCGCGGTGCTTTAAAATCTCTTCGTTGTCCGGGAAATGCAGCGTGGCCAATTCCGTCCACTCATTGGCGATGCCAAGATCACCCAAGTGCCCATTGACAATGCTGCAGCCCAAAGTCCAAAGACGCTCGTCAGATTTTTCCTCCAGACGCTCGTGCAGAAGCTGAATGGCCTCCTGTGCGCGACTCTGCGCGGTAAGGAAAGTAGCGTAATCGAAACGGATACCGGGATGCGCCGGCTCCTTGGTGAGCGCATGGCAGTACTGCTCCTCGGCCTCCTCAGCCCGGCCATCCCGCGCCAGGCAACCAGCCAGCAGATGATGCGGGGCGGCTTTGTATGCACCGGGACAACCCGGGGCCATGGTCGGCGCCTCGGCCTTGGCAAGGCAATCCTGCAGCGCGGTGATTGCCTCCGTGGTGCGATCCTGCTTTAAAAGTGCCAGCCCGTACAGGTAATGCAAGGAAGCTGTCGGGCCACTGGCTTGGGCCAGCCGACTCTGGACAAAGTCGATCAGCGTCTCATGCTCCTCGGCTTGGAGAAGAATGGAGGCGTAGGTATTCACGAGGCGCTCGCGCACTTCCGGCAGCACGGATTTGGCGTCCATCTGCTGCATAACCTCCGCGGCACGCTGCAATTGTTCCAACGCCTTTTCCACCTCACCGTTGTTGTACAAGTCGAGGCCATAATTCATCAGCAACGCCGGCTCGCCGGGCATTTCTTCAAGGGCCAGTTCCAGCAGGCGCAGGTTGCGAGCCACCTTGTCCTTGGCAGCCTTTACCTCGGGCGCATAACCATGGTGCATCAACGTGGCTTGACCGAGGCCCACCTCCATACCCCAGCGGCGCGAGGTATTGATGACACTGGAGAAAATCTGCTCATGCACCCGGCCTAGGAAACAAAGGCCCGGGGCATTACGGAAAAGGCGCGGCACAAAGCTGGCTCCACCTTCGGCGGTTTGGCGATTGATCAGTGGAATGCGCAGCCCTAGAGCGGAGGCATCCTTCATGTCCATCCGCAGATCCTCCCGCGTACCAGCCATCAATTCCTCGTCCGCGTCCAAAATCAAAACCCAATCTCCACGCACAAACTTCAACGCATGGTTGCGGGCGTCGGCGAAGTGGTCGTTCCATTTGAATTCATGCACTTCCGCTCCGTGTTCGCGGGCGATTTCAATGGTGCGATCCTCGGAGCCCGTGTCGACAACGATGATCTGGTCGGCAATATCGCGCACCGACTCAAGCGCCTGGCCAATGAACTCCTCTTCGTTCTTCGCGATCATGCAAACGGTCAGGCGCTGGGAGTTGATTTCCGTGGGCAAGATCGGCCACTCAATTTCCGTAACCGTCAATTCTGCGGCGGCTTTCAGGAGATTGTCCATCATGCGCGCCTTGCGCCAGTCGGGAGCCAGCGTCAACGCGCGATCGGCTGCCTTCCGGGCAAACGAATAATCCTCCGCATCCACGGCAATCTGTGCCATGTAAAGCCACGCCTCCAGATGAAATGGGCGCGTCTCCATGGACTCCAAGCAGGCCTGTACAGCTTCGGCATGCTGGCCGGCGCGGGCCAGTTCGGCGGCCCGATCCAGACTGCCCAGCTGGGTAACCTCCGGTAGGTCAATAACTCGCAAGTTGCCGTTTGAGAAAACCCGCGCCTGGGTACGCGTTTCCGACGGAAGCTCTAGGGTGGGATTCATGGTTTCCTGAGTTTGTTCCTTTTGCTCAATGGACTTCGCGATCGCCTCGCGCTCGGAATTGCCGTTACCGGCATTGGCCCGGGCCTTGCCGCTGGATTGACTCGCGGCAAGGTTTTGGGAGGCGACCTGGTTCTTGGGATCCAGTTCCAGCACCTTGGCAAAGGTCGCCTTCGATTCCGCTTCCTCTCCCAAATGATGTTGGCAAACGCCCAACGCCTGAAGCACCTCGATATCCTCTGGAATTTGCTCAAGGATTTGTTGGTACAACCGGACGGCGCCGGCGTGGTTGCCCACGTTTAAATTTGCGTGCCCCAGAAGACGCAACGCCTCCGGATTTTGTGGCTC
>PBVU01000030.1:0-5280 GCA_002728775.1 Verrucomicrobiales bacterium
GCGGCCTGATTCACGGTGATGCCGATGGCGCCCGCATCGCGGGCATGCCGCAGGATGTCCACTCCGGCGGCCATGGTTTTGGTGGGGATGCAGCCGGTGTGCAAGCAGACGCCGCCCGGGGCGGCCTGTTCGATGAGAGCCACGCGAAGGCCGGCATGCGCGGCGCGCAGAGCGGTGACGTAGCCGCCAGGGCCGCCGCCGATGATGGCCAGATCGTGGGGTTCGCTCACGCCGGCGACGGTAGCAATCGCGCTCGAGGCCACAAACGAAAAGCTATTCGAAGGAAATTAACAGTGTGTCATGTGGCCCACAATTTCACTCTTTTAATAAGGTGAGACTTGTGGCAGGGTGCCAGCGTCACATGAGCGAGGCGGAGTCATCGGGCAACGGGCACGAGCCACGGATTTATTTTTTGCCAAACCTCTTCACGGCGGGAAACCTGTTTTGCGGGTTCTTGGCGCTGACCAAGATTGTGGAGGCGGACCTTGCCCAGGGTTACGGGCCAATCCAGGAGGCGCTGCTGCTGATCTTGCTGGCATGCATCTTCGACGCTCTGGACGGGCGGGTGGCGCGGATGGGTGGCTACGAGAGCCCGTTTGGGCGGGAGTTCGACTCGATCGCGGATATTGTCTCCTTTGGCGTGGCGCCGGCGTTCCTGGTACATCGCGTGGTGTTAAAGGATGTATTCGGGGCCCACGCGGAAATCGGCTGGTTTATCGCGTCGGTTTACGTGATCTGCGGGGCCTTGCGGCTGGCACGTTACAACTGTATCTCGGCCTCGGAAGAAGCGAGCGGGGTGCATTCCAAGGAATTCGTGGGATTCCCCATCCCCGCGGCGGCGGGCTTGGTGGCGTCGGTGACGTTGTTTTTGATCTGGCTGGAAGGGAAGGAGATCGTGGACAAGGGCAACTGGAAATACGCGCTGCCCGTTCTGCTGGTTTTCCTGTCCGCCATGATGGTCAGCCGCGTGCCTTACCCGACTTTCAAACGCATTGATTGGCGGGCGCCACGGTCATTCATGAAGATGGTGTTCGCGGCCATGGCGGTGGGTTTCCTGTTTACGGTGGGTCGACACTATCTGCCGGTGGTGATGCCGGCGATTTTCATTACCTACCTCGTGTATGGTTTCGTACGCCCCTTCATGTCACGCCGCATGCGCCGGGGCATAGAGGAGGATCTGGCGGAAGCCCGCCACTGAGGCCGCTATTCCTATTCCTTCTGCAATTCAGCCAAACGCTGGGTCATGGATTCAATGCGGGCCTTTTCTGCGTCAAGTTCGGGCCGGCTAGCGTTCAGCTTGTCCATCTCTTGGCTTAGGGAAACCGTCTCATTTGGCGGCAAATCCGGGTCATCCAGCTTGCCCGTGATTTCGGCCAACCGGGATTCTATTTTTTCCAACTCAGCTTCCAGCTCCCCTAGGCGATCTTTCTTGGCCTCGACGTACAACTCCAACTGGATGCGCATGACGCGGCTATAGTTCCAGGAACGATCCCTCATCAATCCCATCGCGCGCCTGCGGTTCACCTCCCCGGCCAAACCCTGCTCCACCGCCTCCGGCTCGGGACGGATGTGCTTCTTCAGATTCATGATCCAGCCACCGTTCGTGTCTTCTTTGAACTCCGTAATGCGATCCAGCGCGATGGTCATTTTGCCCGGATCCTTGGCCGCCGCGGCTCGCTTCAGGGCATCCAAGCTGATGTCATTCGTGGACAACAGGGCATAGTTGGTGTCCGCAGCAGTGGACAGGGAAAACGCGGGAACGGCCAAGTATTTCACGCTGTTTGTCTGGCAGAGGCTGGCAAATGTCTGGTTCTTGTCCAGAAGAGACTCCGAGAGAGTGTCATAAAATGCCCGGCCTGCCTCGACAGCGAGTGTTCGCGGCTGCTGTTCCATGAACATTTCCCGAACTTCATCCACGCGGGTTGAATTTAGGTCTCCAAATTGCGGAAGAGGCACCTTGATGCGGTCGGCCAGCCCCGCGTAGAAAAGGCCGCCGGGGCCGGCAATATCGGTGGTTTGAACAGTGTTTGTGGGTGAGTTTTGCACCCGGCTGAGAACGGTGCTGCCCAAGTCATGACTGGAAATTTCATCCTCGGCCAGTTCCACCTCGCTGACAGACACAGAAGGCAGTTCAGCCGCCGCCAAGCGCAATGCCGTCACGGTGGAACCCTGCTCCAAGAGTTTTTTCTCGACCGCCCTTTGCTGGCTTTCCCGAACTGTCGCGTCCATATCCCCGGGGAACATGATCCAGACAAACTTCAACCTATCCGACACTCCAAACTGCCCCCGGAAAACGGACTGGTTGTTGGTGTAAAACTGCGGCAGTTGCTCCGCCACATTGGTGATCTTGTTGGTGTAGTCATCCGCCCGGAACACCGCCACCTCGGTATCAAATTGCATCAGCGACTCCGCATGAACCGGCCGCACCGCGCGACTACTCACCAACCCACCACTTTGGCCCATGACTTGGTTCAAGTGCCGAATGGCCAGTTCATCGTGAAAATACTGGCGGATAACCGTCTCTCCATAAATGCCGATCAACTGATCATAAACATCCTGACTGTAGGTTGCGGGATCAGGATTGGCACCTCCCACGGCCGAAAACCTCCTGGCCGCTTCAACATATTCATCTTGCGACATGTTCCGAACATCCATCCCCAACTGGGGACCAAACCGGCTCAACATTTGGAACACTCTTTGATGTGCCTCCAATTGCTGATCTCCGGGCGCCAACAGGGGCAACCGCTGCCGAATGATCGCGTTAATGGCATCATCATCAAACCCGATGCCCAGAGCATCCACCTGATTCAGCAAATCTTCACGCACCGCGCCCTGCAAAATCAGCCCATCCACATCCCCCTGCTCATCCCCATCAAGATCAACACTGCCGAACAAATCCGACGCCCTCTGCGGCAACCGGCCAGTTTTCTGCCAATAACCAACGGCCTGATGGATGACTTCCTGTTGCTGGGCCACGGACAGGCCGCCGCCGCGGCCGCTGCTGAGAAACTGCGAGGGATCGGCATTGGTGAAAAACCACACCATACTGATGCTCACCAGCACGATGATGACGATCCACAGACCCTGCGAGTGTTTTCGAATAGTGCCAAACATTGCGGATAAATGGGGGCGGAGGGTAACCACCACCCGCCACGACGGTCAATGGAATTTCCCGGTGAAAAGATGTGAATGAAAACCGCTTGCCGACGCATGGACCCGGTGGCAGCTTGGCCGCCAATGGCCAAACGATTCGGAGTCCCCCACGCTTTTGCCGCCTGTCTCCTGCTCGCGGTGACCGTCGGCTGCCTCACCTCCGAGTCCGGTGTGACCACCAAAATCACCAACATCACCCCCACCCTCTATCCCCGGAACACCACCGCCCTTTATCGTGTGGAAATGATTTGGGAAAGCAACCAGAAGGCGCTGCGGCCCGAGACCATCGCCCCCGAGGTGCGCGTCGTCGGCCATACCAACGTCTACCCCATGAAGCGCACCCCCCTGCTTTCTAACCGCTGGGAAACCCTCATCGGCCCGCTCCAGCCTGACGAAACCAACCTGTTCTACTCCATCAAGGTTAACTGGAAATACAACACCGTCCCCATCCCCCGCGCCAACAGCCTTACTAAGGGCCCCTTCCGGCTGCGCATCGTGGACTAATCGGCTGAATGGCGCATTGACACTGCCCGTCGGACCCTGTTAGACAACCCGTCAACAACCATGGTGCGCTGCCGAATTGCAACAGGAGTCGCTGTCACCGTGTTGGCCTTTACGTTGGGCCTGCACTGGGTGTTCCTGCAATCGTTTGCTTGGGTTAACATGGCCGCCGGGGACTCCGTTGAGGGTTCCTTTCTCGCCGCCATAAAGAAAGCCATGGACACCCGCACCTCTTGCGGGCTTTGCCGCGTGATCTCAGCGGGCAAGAAAGCGGAAAAAGACGTTCCGGCGAACCTTGTCCCCCTTGAGCTGGACGGCGTCGCCGTCGATCAATCCATCGTCGTTTCATGGCTCAACACCCATTCACTTTCACGGAGCACGCCAACGGCACTTTCAAGTCGCGCCCACGGGCCGCCCACGCCACCCCCCTGCATTCTCGGCTGATCCCTTTCGGGATAATCCAAGCCAATTTCTGACCAAGCATACGGATGAACCGCGCCGGTATTGCGCGCGCCCTTCCGGTAACAACCACAACACCTTAAAATCAAATGAACAATTTAAAGAACAAACAAAACGGATTCACCCTCATTGAGCTGCTCGTGGTCATTGCCATTATCGGCATTCTGGCCAGCATGCTCCTACCCGCGCTCGCGAAAGCCAAGCGCAAGGCTCATCGGGCCAAGTGCGTGAACAACCTCAAGCAGATCGCCACGGCCTTCAAGGGCTTTGCCACCGACAACAACAGCCGCATGCCATGGCTGCTCACCAAGCCCTTTGGAGACAGCTACTACCACGGCGACTGGAGTAAATCCACGGACATCCGCCATCTTTGGCATGCTCCCGGTCTCAAGGATGATATTACCCCAAAGACTCTGCATTCGCCATGTGACCCTGAGATTCAGGCACACAACGATATGCTGGGAACGAAGTTGGGGCATGACACACCAGCCAATTCTCAGAGCTACTCGGTTCACTTGGGCGCAGATGAATTGAAAAGTGCCAACACAATCCTAGCACTAAGCCGCAATAATCATGGAGGAGACGCTTATGGCTTCGCCTATCCCGCGGTAGCCCCTCATAAGCACACTCCTGAATATGGAGTATCTTACCGTAGCAAAATGCTGATGCATTGCGAATTTGCGGGTGCAGATAAATACAACGCACACCATTGGATGAATGGCTGTGTGATGGCCGGACTGAATCAAAATGAAGGCCATATTGCCTTCTCGGATGGCAGCGCCCGGCAAACAAACGACGCCGACCTCAAGGCAGCTGTAAAAACACATGGTTCAGCTACAGGTGGGTTGACCAAGGAAATTAACGAAAATGTAGCTCGCCCATCTACAGTGGATCCTGCCCATGCCGGTCACGGCGGTCATGGGGCCCACGGTGGAGGCATGAACAACAATGGTAAAATGCAACACGGTGGCATGAATAATATGAAAAAGTAGGCGGCCAACTAGTCCGCCGGACAGGGCGCCCTTAGGGGCGCCTTTTTTGTGTACAAGTGCCGCTTGACCGAGGGGCGTGAGAGGCGTCACACAAGTGTTGCCTTTCCTCAATGAAAGCCAAAGTCATCATTACACCCAAGGCCGAGGTGTTGGATCCGCAGGGGCAGACTGTGCA
>PBVU01000054.1:0-6145 GCA_002728775.1 Verrucomicrobiales bacterium
ACAAACACCTTGATCACACAGCCGAAAATGATCAGGCCCAGAAAAACAAAGCCCGCCCGGGCCCCCGTCTGGGTCGCCGCGATCAACTCGCCCGAACCAACAATGGAACCGGCCAGAATGAGCCCCGGCCCGAGCGTGCGCAGAATACCGCCCAGCGTACGCGGAGGCTCACGCACATCACTCACCGCCAGTCCTCCGCCCAACCCGCCGTATGGACCTGGCTGCGGATATGCCACTCCCGAAGAACGCCCAACAGCTCCGCCTTGGAATCGGCTGCGACAGGATCATCCCACAAATTACGCATCTCCTCCGGATCCTCCTTCAGGTTGAACAACTGCCCATAATCCGCATCAAGGAAGTGAACCAGCTTCCAGTCCCGTGAACGGACCATCGTCATAAAGGGGCCATCGGTATAAATCCCGTCCTTCACCTGCTCAGCAAATACATGTTACCTCCCCGCCCATTCCTTCCCCTCCAGTGCAGGCAAAACTGATTCCGCTTCAAATGTACCCGGCAACTCTATGCCCGCCAGTTCCAGAATCGCCGCGCCCATGTCCATGGACTGCATCAGCCCTTCCACTCGCGTCCCGCCTTGGAATCGCCCAGGCGCCCAAACCATCAGAGGCACCCGAACAATCGTGTCGTACATCGTCCATTTCTGACTGTGCCCGTGGTCAGTAAGGCAGTCACCATGATCGCTGGTAAAAATAACCACCGAATTTTCAAGCAGCCCCTTCTGCTTCAAGGTATCCATCAGCTCACCCAACTTCTCATCAATCATCGTCACATTGGCGAGATAGTAACGGCGCTGGCGAAGACGCTGTTCGTGCGTAGGATTCAGATCATGCACCACCGAGTCGTGATCCACGTCAACATTATGCTGGCGCATGATTTTGAACGGCGGCGGCTGGCTTTCCAAGTCACCCTCGCAAACCTCCTGCAACGGGATGTCGCGCCCCAAGTAAGGCTCCAAGTGGCGCGGCACGGGATCGTACGGCGGGTGCGGCCCGGGAAAGCCCACCTGAAGGAACAGCGGCTTGTCCACTGGCTTGCTCTCAAGCCACCACGTCGCGAAATTGCCTACAAAAAAATCCGAGTGCGTCTCCTCCGGCAAATCCCAGGTAAACGCGCCAAGACTTTCACGATAATCCCCACGCTCACGATATTTCTCCCGCTGCTGCTTCACTAGCCCCCTCGCCGCCAGCCCCTTGTCCCACTCATCAAAAAAATAACGCCCCTCGAGGTAACGGTCCTTGTTCTCGACAACATAACGCTCATGAAAGCCCGCTGGCGCGTTGTACGGCCATGTATGCATTTTGCCGACATTCACGCAGTGATAGCCCGCCTCCGCCATCAACTCCACCCAGCTGTGCCGCCATGTGTCCGCATTCTTTAAGATCCCCGTAGTGTGCGGATAGTAGCCCGTAAATAGACTGGCTCTCGAACTGGCACAAGAGGGCGCCGTCACATAACAATTGGTGAACGTCACACCTTCGCGCACGAGTCTGTCCATGTTGGGCGTATCCACGTGCGGAAATCCCAACGCATTAATGGTATCGAAACGCTGCTGGTCCGTGATGACAAAGATGATGTTCGGTTGCTGCTTACTCATTTTATATGCCCGTGATAGGCCGCCCGGGAGGCGGAGGTGACGGCTGCCGCCAGTCCCAGTTCGATTGATATTTTATATTTAAATAGGGAGCTGCCACAGACATGCCTCCGCGTATTCTTGAGATCAGGGCCGCATCAATGATCGCGCTGGAATACAACGTGCGCTCCGAGGGCCAAGCCGGGCGGCATTGATGAAACATCTCCTCCACCCCTTTCACTAGGTAGGTATAGTGCATGAATGGACGTGCCTCCTCCGTCCAGAACATCGTTACCTTGATATCCCCGTCTTCATGCGAGGCCACACTCCATTTTTTGACGGCACCGTTTAGAGTCGAGACGCAGCCTGACAACCACGTCGCACACAGGATCAACCACACCAGTCTCATTGATCGGCGAAGTATGCCCAGTAACACATCAAAAGCAAGCGACCTCAAAACACCTTGCCAAACTCATTCCCTGGCTCACAATCGCCGCATGCAGACATATTCCACTCGTCGCCAATTTCTTGGAGCCACCATCGCGTTCCCCTTTGTTGCCAGCACTTCATGGGCCATCAAACCTAATGAGCTCATCCGCCACGTCAGCTTTGGTGCTGCCGGAATGGCTAACGCGGATCTTGGAAGCATTTCTAGTCACAGCCATGTGGACATGCATGCTGCCGCGGAAATTGACCCCAACCGCTCCAAGGGCTTTGCAAAAAGATTCCCCAAGGCAAAGGTTTACACCGACTGGCGTGAACTTCTTGACAAGGAAGGCAAAAACTTCGACACCGCCAACGTCTCCACCCCTGACCACATGCATGCCCCTATCGCCATGAGCGCGATGCAACTAGGCAAGCATGTCTACGTTCAAAAGCCGTTGACCCATGACGTCTTTGAAAGCCGACGCCTGCGCGAATATGCCGCGGAGAACAAACTTGCCACGCAAATGGGCATCCAAGTCCATTCCAGTAATGTGTATCGCCTTGCGGTGACGCTTGTACATCAGGGAGCCATCGGAAAAGTTACAGAGGTACATACTTGGAGCAACAAAAAATGGGGCGATATGAACCCGCGGCCCGACCGAGAAGACCCCGTACCAGCCAACTTCAATTGGGATCACTGGTGTGGCGTTGCTCCCAAGGCCCCATTCCTGAAGGGTTATTACCACCCCGGCCAATGGCGCAAGCGCCTTGATTACGGAACCGGCACCTTTGGTGACATGGGCTGCCACATTTACGACCCCATGTACAACGCCGTGGGCCTCACCGCACCTCTCAGCCTTCGCAGCGAGGGCCCCGCGCCGAATGCCCACAGCTGGGCCATCAACGCAAAGATTCATTACATTTTCCCTGGAACAAAATACACGCAGGGCAAGACGGTTCCGGTAACGTGGTACGACGGTGACCAGCGCCCCCCCGCAAATGTCCGGGAACGCCTCAACAACCGCGGACTGCCCGGTCAAGGTTCCGTGCTGTTCGGCACGGAAGGCAACATGATCATCCCGCACGTCGGCGCCCCCATTCTGCTGCCGGACGACAAATACAAAGACTTCAACCAGCCCAAGGTGGAAAGCCAAAACCACTGGCACACATGGATCGATGCCTGCCGCGGTCTTACCAAAACCTCTGCTGGATTCGATTACTCCGGCCCCCTCACAGAAGCAATTTTACTTGGCGGCATCGCAACTCGATTCCCCAAGCAGACCCTCAAGTGGGACGCAACCAATCTGAAGTTTACCAACAACGACGAAGCAACGGCGTTCGTTCAGCGCAAATACCGTAAGGGCTGGGAAGTGAAAACCCTTTCCTAATCTAGCTGGCCGCGGATTTGTTCAAAGACTTGGAATGGCCGGCCAAGGTGCTCCGGGTGCACCAAGGTTTGGAATTGATGGCGCCTTTCCTCTGTCCATTTTGGGAATTTTTCCGGCTGCTTGAGTGTTTGCTCAAAAACTCGCATCAGGAATTTTTCTTGGGAAACAAAAGGGCGCGACGCCAATCCCGCTAATTCACCCATCGCGCGTATGACAGTGAAATTCACTGATGCAGTCAAATCCTGCCCCCCCGGGCACGCCAGCAAATCTGCCGACGCTCTTTGGCCGCTGTATGCCCGCAAGGTTCCTCCTTCCCGGTCCGGCAGGAAAAATTCCTCTGCCTCCAACCCGTAATCAAAAGCCAACAAGCGCCCTTGTCCCAATCGGTCGGCCGCATCCTGCCACCAATTAGCTGCCATCGGGCAGGAAACCGTCACAAATCCATCGGGAAGACACTCGCGCAGGGCGCTTGGCACCTGAAAGGTCTCATTTCGCAGTGCCTTCAACCCCGGAGTTTCCATCCTCGCCCAGGCAAACGCAGCCTCTCCCGCCACAACTCCCCATTCAAACCATCGGCCCTCCTCCTTGTCCCAGCCAAGCCGATGAACTGGGAACGCATCCAACAATTCATTGCCAAAGATCACTCCCCGGATGGACTGCTTCTTCACCTCACGCCATTCACTCTTCCACTGGATTTTTTCAAAATCCCTCAACGTATCTTCCTGCCAACCTCTCCGCACCACGGAAGGCTCCAGTAAAATATAGTTTAATCGACCAGCCAAATCCGGTCGCCAAATCTGAAGATAACTCAAAATGTCTGCCGCCAGCTGCCCATCATGCGCACCACCCTCCAGGATGCAATCGCCCTGAAACTTCTCCAGCCATTCCGCAAACTGAAACCCAAGCAATTCGCCAAACACCCGCCCAACACTCACGCTCGTGTAAAAATCCCCACACCGGCCCACTCGGCCATGTTGTTCATAGAACCCCACACCGGGCGCATACAGCGCCAGCTCCATGAACCGGGCAAATGAAATAATTTGATTCTTGGCTATTTCAGCTCGAATTAAGTCGGCAACAGATGCGTTCATGGCTTGCGGCGCCATCATTGTTTGAATAAAACCGGCGGCTAGGCAATCATTGCCGCATCCGCCAATGCCAGCGAAATCTGAAACCATCCGCCGACTCGACCAATTGCTGTTCGCCCGAGGACTCTGCGAAAGCCGCGAACAAGCCAAGCGCCTAATCATGGCAGGACGAGTACGACACTTCGGCCAAGTCGCGCGAAAAGCCAGCGACCCCGCCGCAAACGATGATGAGGTTGAGATTGTAGAGGGCGAAAAATATGTCAGCCGCGGTGGCCACAAGCTCGAACATGCCCTGGATCATTTTCGGATTGATCCAAACGGCATCACCGCCATCGATCTCGGTGCTTCCACCGGTGGATTCACCGACTGTCTCCTCCAGCGCGGTGCCCATCATGTCTACGCGATTGATGTTGGAAAAGGACAGCTTGCCTGGGCACTTCGCCGCAACCACCGCGTCACCGTCATGGAAAAGACCAACGCTCGTTACCTCTCTCACGACAGGATGCCCCCCAAATTTAAAAACGCCCAACTCATCACCATCGACTGCTCTTTTATCTCTCTGCAAAAAATTATCCCCCCCGCGATCCCTCTCGCCGCACAAGGCGCAAATTTCATTGCCTTGGTGAAACCCCAATTTGAGGCCGGCAAGGCCGAGGCCAACAAAGGGGCTGGCGTCATCACCGACCCTTCCGTTCATCAGCGGGTTCTTGATGAGTTGAAAGAATTTGTGGACGAGCAACCCGCGATTTCTTGGCGCGACTTCACCCCCAGCCCCCTCAAGGGGCCGGCAGGGAACACCGAATTTTTAGCGTGGATTGAAAAAACAACTTAAACAAATCAAGCGGATCGGCCTAATCGCTAATCCCGAAAAAGTAAAGAGCGCCTCCGTTCTAAGACAGACCGCTCGCGCAATTGCCAAATCCGGCCGCAGAGTGCTTGTGGATGAACCCACAGCGGCCATTGGCGCTGTACAGGCAGAACCGCTCCCAGACACACCCACTCTGGCCAAATCTTCCGACTTGCTGATCGTTTTCGGCGGTGACGGCACCATGCTACGGGTTGCCCGTGAGGTCGCCGGGATTGGCACTCCTCTCATGGGCTTCAATATGGGAGGCCTCGGATTCCTCACCGCCGCCTCATCCAAAAAAATATCCCATTCGCTCGAAAAGCTCTGGACCAATCAATATACGATTGACTCACTGTCAATGATCGATGCCAATGTCAGCCGTAGCAACAGACACTTAGCCGTCAACGACGTGGTCATCAGCCGCGGCACCATCCCGCGGCTCATCGAGCTGGCGGTGTCGGTCGATGATGAACCGCTCACGCGCTATCGATGCGACGGTATCATCATCAGTACACCTGCCGGCTCCACCGCCTATTCCTTGGCCGCTGGCGGCGCGGTGGTCGCGCCCGATGCCGAGGTGTTCACCATCACGCCCATCTGCCCGCACACACTCTCCAACCGCTCCGTGATTGTTAGCATCAAGTCCACCATCACCGTGCAGATCATGGAACACCGCGCTGACACGTTTTTAAACACAGACGGCAAGTTCAAGGCCGAGCTGGCCATTGGCGACACCGTCACCCTCAAGCGCAGCCAGCAGAAGGCGCGGCTCGTGCGGCTCAGCGGCCGCTCGTTCTTCGAGACCCTC
>PBVU01000055.1:0-8861 GCA_002728775.1 Verrucomicrobiales bacterium
GCACGTTATTACCCTCGCGCGCGAGCCTGTGCGGCTGTCTTCTGGCACAAGTTTTGCGAGACTGACATGCAAAAGCTGATGTTGGCCCGGCTGGAAGGGTTTGCCGCGCGCAACCAAGCGTTTCCCGGTGATCCCACACAGGCCGATTATGTGGCTGAGTTACGCGCGATGGTGGCGACGTTTATTGAGGAGACGGGCTTATTCCCGGCGGTGGATGCCGATCCCGCAGGTGAGTATCTGTTCTACGAGCACACCAATGGCCAGGACTGGGTAGTGAGTCAGGAGGCGGACAGCCTGCTCACGGAATTTGAACATCACCTCATCAAGTCCGGCAATGAATCGGAATTTGCCAAGGCGCAAAAACCGTTGCAAAAAAATCCGCACAGTCATTACCAGCTTGTTCGCGACTGGGTG
Organism: Verrucomicrobiales bacterium; assembly: GCA_002728775.1. Taxonomy (GTDB): domain Bacteria; phylum Verrucomicrobiota; class Verrucomicrobiia; order Limisphaerales; family UBA1100; genus UBA6614. Next base: position 415 of record PBVU01000055.1, read on the forward strand.
CGTGGCTTTCTGTTGGATCGGAATGGGGCCAACAAATACTTGGAGGAAGTTTCCGCGCTCATCTTCTGTGGGCACCACCACAAACAGGCGGTGGTTAAGGCCGCCACCGGACAGGTGCTCAAAGGCATCCAGGGTGCGCACGATGCGGTGCAAGAGGGTGGGCAGTACGAATTTGATTATTTGTCTTTCCAGGAAAAACTGGGGCGGTTTGTGCGTGAGTCCGTACCGCGCTTTGAAGCGTATCAGGAACTGAAGCAGAAGATTATTGAAGAGGAGAAAGAGGCGCTGCGCCTGCATGAATTTGAGCCGCGCGTGTTATCCTCGTTCGTGCGGAACCAGTTGGTGGACGAGGTCTACCTGCCGATTGTCGGCGACAATCTTGCCAAACAAATCGGTGCGGCGGGCGATGCCAAGCGCACGGACCTCATGGGCTTACTGCTGCTCATCTCGCCGCCCGGTTACGGTAAAACCACGTTGATGGAATATCTCGCCAACCGCATGGGCCTGATCTTCATGAAAATCAACGGCCCGGCACTCGGCCATGAGGTGACCTCGCTGGATCCCGAGGAAGCCCCCAACGCCGGTGCTCGCGAGGAGGTGAAGAAACTCAACCTTGCATTGGAGATGGGCGACAACGTGATGATCTACGTGGATGATATCCAACACTGTCACCCCGAATTTCTGCAGAAGTTTATTTCGCTTTGCGACGCCCAGCGCAAAATTGAGGGCGTGTGGCGCGGTCAACCCAAGACCTACGACATGCGCGGTCGGCGTGTGGTGGTGGTGATGGCCGGCAACCCCTACACGGAGAGCGGCGAAAAATTCCGCATTCCGGACATGCTCGCCAACCGTGCTGACACCTACAACCTTGGTGACGACATGAAGGGCCGCGAGGTCGCGTTCTCCGGCAGTTACATAGAGAATGCCGTCACCTCCAACCCCGTGCTGCAGCCGCTGGCCAAGGCCGCGCAGAAGGATATTCAGGCCTTTATTCGCATGGCCGAGACCGACCAGCGCGAAGGCATCGAGTTGCAGGGCAATTTCTCCGCCAACGAACAGGAGGAACTGATCAACGTCATCAAGAAACTGATCACGCTGCGTGATGTGGTGCTCAAGGTGAACCAACTCTACATCGAGAGCGCCGGTCAGGCTGATGAATTCCGCACCGAACCCGCTTTCAAAATGCAGGGTTCCTACCGGAACATGAACCGCCTTGCGGAAAAGATCCTGCCGATGATGAATGAGCAGGAGCTGATGGATCTTGTGCTCGACCACTACAAAGGCGAGAGCCAGACGCTCACCACCGGCGCCGAGGCAAACTTCCTGAAATTCAAGCAGCTCATCGGGGTGATGACCGACGAGGAAGCCGAGCGCTGGGAGGAAATCAAGCGCACTTTCGGCCGCAACCAATACCTCCAGGGCGGCGACCAAAACGATCCCGTCAGTCGCGTTGTCAGCCAGCTTTCACTGTTCAGTGGTGGCTTGGAAAATATTCAGGACACTTTAAAAGAGGAGTTGTCCAAGCCTCGTTCAACCAACGTGGAATTGGGCGGGATGAGTGAGAGTATTGATTCACTTCGCGAAACGGTGTCTGAACACCTGAAACAACAGGCAGAGGTGTCCAGGGAAAATCCTGAACTGAGCGGGGTGAACGAGAATTTGACGGCCCTGCGGGCGTCGCTTGAAAACTATCTGACAAGGGAATCGCAAGGAGCTGCGCCATCCGAGGCGGGCGAAACCCCGGCTAAGCTGGCGGCTCCACAGTTCTCCTCCATCAATGAAAACCTGGGTGCCCTCCGTTCGGCGGTGGAAACGTATTTGTCACGAAGTGAAGAGTCGGCGCAATCCACGGCCGGGGATGAAACCGCCCAATACCTCCAAACCTTGGCGGCGCACATGAACGAGGGGCTGGTCGCAATTCGCACGGACATGGCGGAGGCCATGAAGCAAATGCAGTCCAGCCAGATTTCGCAGCAGGTGTCAGCCATGCGGGATAGCATCGTGGGACTTCGGGACGTGCTGGCGCAAAACCGGGAACGCCTCAGGCAGGTCCAAGGCAGGCTGAAGGAGGCGGAGCCTGAGGTGGTGATGGAGTTTAGCGAGGAAATGATCGACAATAATGAGGCACTCCTTCGCGCCATCTCTCAACAGATTGAGCAACTCCGGGAAGAAGGAGAAGGGGATTCGCCGGGCAAGCCCGAATCTTCACAATAGAATCAGATGGGATTATTTAATCTCAGGGAACTGTATCCAACGGTCCAATCCCTTGCCGTCTTCCTTGACTTCCTCCTGAACCAAGACCGGCTTTGACGTAGGCAATTCCGTTGCGGACGGTGTTGGCTGAGCCGGCTGGGCTTTGGGTGCCGGTAGCGGAGCCGGTTCCGGTTGTTTCGGTAATGGTGCGGGTTCTTCCTCTGTGTCGTCCTTTTTGTCGAAGCTGCTGGTAAAGGATGATTTGGTGAAACTTGAGGATGAAATAAAGGGTGACCGGGTCTCTTGGGCAGGCTCCGGGGCGGGAGTTTCGGTGGCGGCCACGGGGGCCTCTTCCTCGGGTTTGGCCCAGTTGATGTGGATGGCTGGAACCACGCCCACCTCGATTTCAAAATTGCAAAGCTCCAGCGAGGAGAGGCTGACCTTGTCTTCCATCTGTTCCGCCTTGCGGATGGCTTTTAACAGAGCGCTGACCACCTTGCGATCTTCATGCTTTTCAATCAGTTTCCTGAAGGCGCGGTCACTAATGTCTTCCACGCGACGAATACTGGGTACGACCTTGGGGTTGAACCCCATCTCGATGCGTAGTCCGATCAACTCATATCCCGCCTCCTCAAAAACAGACGTCGACTCCTGAATCTCCGTCAGGGTATCCATGATCTTTTCCTCGTTGTCTGCCTTTAGGTCCGACACCGTGCCTTCCACCTCCTCCCGCAGTTCGCGCAGGGTAGTCGAGCCCTCCTCCACCGCCTTGCGGATTTTCTCCGCTTTTGCCTTAAGATTCTTGATGAAACTGATCGCCATGATATTTCCCGGGTTTGATGTTTGATATAGACGGTTTTGGCCGATGGCACTGGGTGCCACAATCCTAGGCTTTGCCTCGAGAAAGAAAAGTCAAATTTGCATATTGGCAGTGGGCTTCAAGCCGCCTACAATCGAACCACCCGGCGCACACAGATTCTTGTGGCCATGAAAGATCACGAAGTAAAAGACTATCTCCGAAAGACTTTTGATGATGGCAGGCTTGTCCGGAAGGAGCGGGATGCCCTGCAGGAATTGCTGGGCAATCGTGGAGTCAACGACCAGAAACGGGCGCTGTATCGCAGCATGACTTTTGACATCGCCCGGGAGGTGAGTACGGTCGGCGATGCTGAGCAAAGACGCCTGGTCATGGATTGGCTGGAGGCCGTCATCAAGGCCTTTTACCCTGCTGAGCCCATTGGTGTGGACGCCAACCGTGTCGAGGCAGAGGTTTGGTTTAGCCCGGATGATGATTGCGTGGGCCGGATAATTGATCTTCTTGCCCAAGCCAGGCAAACCGTCGACATCTGTGTCTTTACCATAACCGACAACCGCATTGCCGAAGCCATCGCGCGTGCCCACCAGCGCGGCGTTCGGGTTCGCGTGATTTCCGATGATGACAAGGCCTTTGACAAGGGATCAGACGTGGGCCGGCTGCGCGGCCAGGGCATTGATTGCCGCGTGGACAATACCGAGCATCACATGCACCACAAGTTCGCGATTTTTGACCATCGGCTTTTATTGACCGGCAGTTATAATTGGACGCGATCCGCCGCATTGAACAATGAGGAGAACTTTGTTATTAGTGGCGATCCGAGGTTGTTGAAAAATTTCGCTCGAATGTTTGACAAGCTTTGGGCTGATTTCGGTCGGACCTCATGACCCAGCGCGCTCCAAGCGCATGAAAAGCACGGAGCCATCCCCGCCCAAACGCAAGATTCGCCTTCGGTTCAAGGCGAAGGACTTGGAGCGCATTGATATTGATGCGCTTCGCCGACAGCTTGGAGTAGCAAAGGAAAAGGAGCGCGGGCCGAAGCCCTCCATCGAGGCTGAGCCGGAGCCGGTTGTGGAACCCACGTCTCCGGCAACTGTCCATGAGCCATCCATTTCTGGGCAAGCGCAGCCGGGAATCCAGCAGAAGATCTCCTGGCGGTATGTTGCAATTGGTGCGGCTTGTTTCGCCGTCCTTGGGTTGATTGCATGGGGAATGGTTGGAGTTGTCAGCGGTCTGCTTGATAGTGGTTTAAGGGAGGAAGCCAAACCGAAGGTTCAAGGAAACGGGGAAAAAGCTCCACCCGCGCCTTTATGGCCTAGGATTCCTGAGACAAAACCAAATTCACAAGTTCAAGTGATGGCGCAGAAAGGGAATCCGGATGCGGCGTTTGATTGGGGGGTTCATTTGGCCGGAAAGCTGGATGGCAACCCTGAGCTTGCCCCGGAAGTGTTTAATCATTTTCGGATTGCCGCCGAGGAAGGCCATGGCCCCGCTATGATGAACCTCGCATGGTGTTATGAGAACGGCGTTGGAACGCCAGTTGAAATCACTGAGGGCATCGCCACTGAGTTGCGGGCAGAGGCTGATTTGCCGATTAGTCTCAAGGGTGAAAATTCCAGAATGGGCTGGGCAATTTTGGCGGGCATGGTGGGTTGGTTCGTTCTTTGGGCTGTATCCTCTATGGGCTGGAGCAAGCGGATGGCAGGCCTTTCTGAGGAAGAACGGGGGTTTGTCGGCAAAGCGGCGCATGTTCATCTCGGCGGATACGGGGAGGTTTGTTTGAAATCCATAGGCGGATTAGTCCTTTGCCCGCTTGTGCTTGGGTTTGCATGGATGATTTATCAGTCGGGCATCTGGGCAGGCGATGTTTTATACGCGTCAATTACGGTTGGCCTGCCGGCTTCAGTGTTGTTGCTTTACATTGTATCTCGGTTTCGCTGGGAACCGTTTGCGGCCTTCAATTATCACGCCGGCACCCGGATGCCGGATGGCTTCTGCGAAGAGACAGAATTCCACATGCTGATCCGAAAACTTCCCCTGCTGGTCATGTTGACGCTTTTGTTTTGGGATCTGGTCGAACTTGGTTGGGCATTCTGTCTGGCTGTTGGAGTGGTTTGGTGGATTCTTTGGAAAGGAGTTGATCCATTGCCACAGATTGACCTAAAGCCGCCCCGGAATGGGTTGGAAGAATCAAAAAAATATTGGTGGCCCATCCAAAACCTCCCCCGGTTTATTTTCGTTGCGGCAGCTTATTATCTGTTTGGTTGGTTTGGGTTTTTGGCGGGATTTTCAATCTGTGCGATTGGTATGTTGCCCTTGACAGGTTCCAAGCCACCGCCACGATTGCCTGAGACTTCAGCGCAATTCATAGAGCGAAGGGTTATTCATAATGTGTCAGCGATGAGGGTTTGGTGGGGCGTTTGGGCAACACTTTTATTGGTATTGTCGTTAACGAGCGAGTATGCGGTGAATATGGTAAGGGAGATTGGAATTATTTCGTTCATTATCGCAATCGTCTTTCTGGCATGGATGTGGCCCAAGGGATCCAAGATCCAGCCGGAAGCTATCCGATATATGCCGAGATGGATCGCGGTTGCTTGGGCACAACTCGTCATAGGGTATGCCTGTTGGGCATTCACTGGATTGGTGTGGGTTCAATTCACTTTCGTCGTCTTGGGATTGCTGGGGTTGTCCTTTTGCCGGGTGATACTACTTAATGGAGAAAGAACATCCCTAGGTCGCCAATTGAGATGGGGTTTTCGTGATGAGTGTTGGCTTATGAGTTGGTGGCGAATTAAATCCCCGCATTTGCTTTTCACGGCGGCAGTTGTGGGGGCGTTGCTGGTTTTATGGGAAAATGGCCTTGTATTTTACGGCCTCAAGCAATGGGGAATTGGCACGGTGGTCTTGGGAGGGATGTTCATTTTGGCGGCAGGGAAGGGCGAGGAAGAAAGCGGAGATAACAGAAATTTATCCCGCCTTGCGAAACCGGACTTAAGGTTGAGCAGTGTGTTGGCCGAGAATGGCATTCTGATCCTGGCGGGAGGGATGTTGATTGCCTTGCTCGTTCCGGAAAATTCAAGGTTTGGGTGGTTTGAATATTTTTGGGCAGCGACCTTGTTTATGGGCATGCCAATCATGTTCTTGGTTGCCTTGGTTTGGGTGAAGTTTCGGAGGCTATCCTTGTTCGGAAAGCAGTTCAGAGGGCGTGAGCCGATATTTGTTCATGAAACAAGAGGTTTGCAGGTGAGATGGGGTAGACTTTGTGCTGTAGCTGTTCTAGTGGGAATCCTAGCGGCTTCGACGATTACCGGCTTAACCGGCGGTATGCACAAGGGCTTTCGAGTAATCGTTGATGGCTGGGGTTATCAAGTAATCGATGGGGGATTTTATCTCCCAGATAAATAGCGGAACGACTATCGGCCGATACACCAGAGATGGGTGTGAGTGCGCAGGAAGAATTGGCCGTCGGAAACAGCGAGGGATGCGTTGGTCAAGGTGCCGTCCAGTGGGTTGATGCCCAGGATTTTGAACTTGGGTGATGCGGCCAGAACCAGCGTTTCCGCGGATTGGTTGGGGATATAGATTCGGTCGCCCGAGAGAACCATGGAGGACCAGGATTCCTGCTTGGCTCCCTTGCCGCGGGCGCGTTCGCTGAAAAGCACCTTGCCGGTTTTAAGTTCAATGCAATCGAGAATGCCGGCGGTATTTAAAACATAGGCATGTCCATCATGAATCACCCCACTGCCAAGCCGGTTGGGGGTGCGTACGGTTTGCCAAAGGCGTCGGTTGGTGGTGACATCACCCGTGCCTCCGGTGCTTACCGCCACGCTGGTGCCAAAATAGCCGCCCATGGCCACCACCGTGTTTTCGCCAAAGATGGGGGAGCAGTAGATCAACGGGTTGAGTCCTTCACAGCGCCAGAGCACCCGGCCAGTAGCCGGATCATGGGCGCGAATGCGGCCGGGGGGCGTCATCACAACCGCCTCACCCTTGCCATGGGGGACGATCAATGGGGTGGCATAACTGCAAATCCAGTTGCTGGTGTCGCGGTTGCCGCGAAATCCATCGGTGCGGCCTTTTGTCTGGACAGGCGGATCGGCGCTGGTCCAGAGGGTTTTGCCGGTGCGTTTGTCCAGCGCCATCAGGTGAGCCTTGGGAGCGGGACCTCGGTAGATATAGACGCGGTTTTCATGAATGACGGGTGAAACGGCGCTGCCCCAGTCGAAGGAGATGGGATTTAGGTCTTTCCGGCTCCATAACGGCTTGCCTTCCAGATCGTAGCAGTAAACGCCCGCTGAGCCGAACATGGTGATGACGCGTTCCCCATCCGTGGCGGGCGATTCTGAGCAATATGGGTTTGTTCGGTGCGTTCTTTCCTTGGTCTCATATTTGACCGCGCGTTGCCAAAGCAGCTTGCCGTTTCGGCGTCCCAGACACATGAGGGTGCGCTGATTTTCCTTTTCCAGTGGCTGGGTCAAAAAAATCCTGTCACCCCAGATTATGGGGGTGGAGTTGCCTCTTTGGGGGAGTTCGATTTTCCAGATAATGTTCTCGGTGGCGCTCCACTTCAGGGGAAGATTGCGTTCCGTGGTTTCTCCGGTGCCCGAGGGGCCGCGCCACATGGGCCAGTTGGCGGCGGTTAGGGAAGAGGCGGCAAGCCACAGGAAAAGAGCGCAGAGAATTTTCATGCGCGGAGGATAGCCAGCGGAACGAGGGGTGCAAGCGTGGGTTGATGGTTGCCATATCGATCGCTGGCCGATTTACTGGCTGCGGCATGACCGACTTTGTTCTGGCAACCCGCAACCGGCATAAGGTTGAAGAATTGCACTCGATGGTGGGGGACGAATTTCGGCTCAAGACGCTGGCTGATTTTCCTGGGCTGCCGGAGGTGCCGGAGCACGCGGAAAGTTTCGCGGGCAACGCCACGCTCAAGGCCCTGACGATGGCACAGTTAATTGGCGCTGAGGCAGGGCATAGCAATAGGTTTGTAATCGCGGATGATTCTGGCTTGGAGGTGGATGCCCTTGGTGGTGCGCCCGGTGTCCATTCGGCCCGTTACGCTTCCTCTGGCTCGGCAAATGCGATTGATGAGGATAACAATGCCAAGCTGCTAAAGGAACTGGAGAATGTTCCTCCTGAAAATCGTGGGGCGAGGTTCGTTTGTGTCATTGCCGCAGCGGAAATTGTTGGGCGTGATAAAACCCCTGAAGTCCATTTGAGCGAGGGGAGGTGCGAGGGGGCCATTGCAGTGGCCTCAAGTGGCGCGGAGGGGTTTGGGTACGATCCCTTGTTTATCCCCTCCGGGCATAAGCAGACATTCGCCGAGATGGGGCTAGTGGAGAAGAACGCAATTAGTCACCGCGCGGCTGCGCTGAAGGGTCTGGTTGAGTGGTTGCGGCAGGCTACCTGATGTCGATGCCCTTGAGGGCATTTTCCA
>PBVU01000056.1:0-6908 GCA_002728775.1 Verrucomicrobiales bacterium
GCGAAAGGGTTTAGCAACAATAGGAAAGTCCGCAGCGTCTCGCGCGGCTTTATTTCCCAGCCGGAGGCTTCGTTCACGAAAATCATCATTGCTGAGATCGCCGTGTTGTAGCGCATGCCCTCCAGGTCCTCCGTCACCTTTTTAATGCACGCATGCAGCACCTTCTGCTGCTCGGGTGTCGGTTCCACGTCGGTGATGGATTCGTCGATCTTGATCATGTCCAGCAGCGCCGCCCCTTGGCCACCATCCGTCACCTGCGCCTGCTCCAGTTCCGTGAAGCTTGCCTCGTCCACGAACAGCCGCCACACGCGACCGAGGAACCGGTACACGCCCGCCACGCCTTCCATGTTCCACGGCTTCATCATCTCCAGCGGCCCCATGAACATCTCATACAGGCGGAACGCGTCCGCGCCGTAATCCGCCAGTACCACGTCCGGGTTGATCACGTTGCCACGGCTCTTGCTCATCTTCTGTCCATCCTCGCCCAGGATGATCCCCTGGTTCACCAGCTTGTAAAATGGCTCCGCCGTCGATACATGCCCGAGGTCAAATAACACCTTGTGCCAGAACCGCGCATACAGCAAATGCAACACCGCATGCTCCGTTCCGCCCACGTAGAGGTCCACGCCATTGTCGTCCATCCAATAGCGCTCCGCCTCCTCGCTCACAAACCTCTCCCCGTTCCGCGCGTCAAGGTAACGCAAATAATACCAGCAACTCCCAGCCCATTGCGGCATCGTGTTGGTCTCGCGGGTGGCGCCATCAGCAAGGTTTACCCAGTCCTGCGCGCGCGCCAGGGGTGGGTCGCCGTCGGTCGTGGGCTTATAGTCATCCAACTCCGGCGGTAGCACGGGCAGCTCGCTTTCTGGCAGTGCCTCGTGATGCCCGTCGCGCCACACGATCGGGAACGGCTCCCCCCAGTACCGCTGCCGGCTAAACAGCCAGTCGCGCAGCTTAAAGTTGATCGTTCGCTCCCCGCACCCCTTCTCCTCCAACCAGTCGATGATCCGCGCCTTCGCCTCCGCCGTCGGCAGCCCGCTCAGGAAACCTGAGTTCATGCTCTCCCCTTCCCCGACAAACCCCACCGACTCCACCCCCTCCGGCGCCTTCACCACCGCACGCACGTCCAGGTCAAACTTTCGAGCAAACTCCAAGTCCCGCTCGTCGTGCCCCGGCACCGCCATGATCGCCCCCGTCCCGTAGCTCGCCAGCACGTAGTCCGCGATCCAGATCGGAATCTCCTCGTCATTCACCGGATTCACCGCATGCGCCCCGATGAACACCCCCGTCTTCTCCTTCGCCAACTCCGTCCGCTCCAAGTCACTCTTCCGCGCCGCCGCCGCCCGATACTCCTCCACCAACACGCGCTGTTCTTGGGTGGTGAGTGAATCCACCAACTCATGCTCCGGCGACAACACCATGTACGTCGCCCCAAACAACGTATCCGGCCGCGTCGTAAAAACCTCCACCGCGCACTCCGCTCCGGAAACCGGAAACCGCACCTTCGCCCCCTCGCTCCGCCCGATCCAGTTCCGCTGCATCTCCTTCAGCGAATCACTCCAGTCGATCGTCTCCAAGTCATCCAGCAGCCGTTGCGCGTACGCCGTGATCCGCAGCATCCACTGCCGCATCGAGCGCCGCACCACCGGGTGCCCCCCCACCTCGCTCTTCCCGTCCACCACCTCCTCATTCGCCAGCACCGTCCCCAGCTCCGGACACCAGTTCACCGGCGCATCCGACACAAACGCCAGCCGCTTCCCGTCCCGGAACGCCCGCCGCTCCTCCTTCGATTCCATCCCCTCCGGATATTTTAACGTCTCAATCGACTCCGCACGGTTCGTCGCCGGGTTGAACCACGAATTATACAACTGCAGAAAAATCCACTGGCTCCATTTAAAATATCCTGAGTCCGTCGTGTCCACCTCCCGCCCCCAGTCATAGCTGAACCCCAGGCTCTGGATCTGCCGCCGAAAATTGGAAACATTCTCCTCCGTCGTCACCCGCGGATGCTGCCCCGTCTTGATCGCGTACTGCTCCGCCGGCAACCCGAACGCATCCCACCCCATGGGATGCAGCACATGCCGCCCCCGCATCCGCATGAACCGGGCCGTGATATCCGTCGCCGTGTACCCCTCCGGGTGCCCCACGTGCAGCCCCGCTCCCGACGGATATGGAAACATATCCAAAATATAATACTTTGCCAGCGATTCCGGCCGCGCCCCCGCATGCCGCACCCCGAACGGATGCCCCTCAGGCGCCGCCTCCCCCGGGTTGAACGCCCGAAACACCTCCCCCGAGACCCAGAGCTTCTGCCACTTGGCCTCGATCAAATGGAAAGGATATTGCCGCCTCAAACTCGCCATAAAGGGCGCGAGTGTGCGCAAATCACCAACTCAGGGCAATGTTGAATCAACAACTACCTCTGGCATTTCCCCCAACGAACCTCCCCAGATGGCACCAATTTCATCAAATGTGCTATTGGGATTGAAAGCCACCTCCCAAGGGTAGCCGTCGGGGTCGGCAAAATATCCACTATGCCCGCCCCAATCCGCGGGCTGGCCGGGCTTGAGCAGCGTGCCGCCGGCAGCCACGGCAAACTCGAGCACTTGGGCAACCTCCGCCTCGCTGCGGACATTGTGCGCCAAGGTGATGCCGCCAAAGCCGGTGCCGGTTTGGGGATGATCGGCAGCGATATCCGCAGCCAACAGGCCCTTCGGATAAATCGCAATGCGTGTGCCGGCAGTACGGAAGACAGCCCACTCGGCCGTGTCGCCGGTGATGTTCGTGGGGAAGCCGAGGCCATCGCGGTAAAACGCAATGGCCCGCGCCATGTTGGCCACGCCCAGCGTGATGATGCTAATGCGCGGTTCAAACATTTAATTAACAGTGATGGGCAGGATATTCAGGATTTCTTTTATAATTATTATCCTGAACATCGCGGGCATCCTTGTTTATAATTTCGGAAACGCTTGTTTCAGGTTCAGCTTGTCGCCCATTTGTTTTTGCTGAGCCAGCAGGCGGGTGAAGAGTTTGCTGACGCGTTCACTTTGCTTGGCATCGTCAGCGAGGTCCATTTTTTCAAACGGATCCTTGTCGAGGTGATACAGCCGCGTCTTTTTCACCTGTGGATACACAATCAGTTTCCAGCCGTCGACAGTAACACTGCGTTGCAATCCAAGATAAGCGCCATGGATGGCGTCGTAGGCGTGCCGTTCGGCCTTGCCCTTGAGAACGGGCAACAGGCTTTTGAACTCCACCTTGTCCGCGGGCTTGGCACCGGCCAGTTCGAGCGTGGTGGGATGCACATCCTGCAGGTACATTGGCGAATCAACCTTCGCGCCCGCCTTGATGCCGGGGCCCATGGCGATGAACGGAACGCGTGTGCTATGTTCATACATGTTTTGTTTGCCGAACAAACCGTGACGACCGACTGCCAAGCCGTGATCAGCACTGAAAAAAATGTACGTGTTGTCGGCCTGGCCGCTCTTTTCAAGTGCATCGAGAATCCGGCCGATCTGCGTGTCCATGTGCTCGATGATCGCGTAGTACTCCTGCCGGTGCACCTTCACGGCGTGCTCGGTGCGCGGCATGGGAGCGAGGCGCTCATCGCGCAGGCGGTGCGGGTTGCCAATTTGATCCTTGTACGGATACATCGGCAAATAATTTTCCGGCAGTTTGATGCGCTTGAGCGGGTACTTGTCGATGTACTCCTTGGGTGCCTGGCGCGGATCGTGCGGGGCATTGAAGGCCACGTACATGAAGAAGGGCCGCTCGTCCTTCTTGGCCATGCCGAGATAATCGATGGCGTCGTCGGCGACAATGTTGCTCCAGTGTCGGCCGCCTTTCCAGAAGCCCTCAAACTTCGGATCAAACGGACTCCACGGGTCCGGATTGCCCGGCAACGGGCGATTGTAACCAGCAGGCGTTTGGTTCGGCATGCCGGGCCGGATATTTCGGGCCACCTCAAATGCCTCATCGGCCTTGGCGCGAATGTGCCATTTGCCGGTCATAAAGGTCTGGTACCCCTGCCGCTTCAACACCTGCGGCCAGAGCCCGTCGAATTCCTTTTTGCGGACGGCCAGTTTCTCGGCATTGGCCCTGCCGCCAAACAAATTCGAAGCTGCCTGCGCCCGCCAAATAAAACGGCCTGTGATCAGCATGTGCCGACTGGCCACGCACACCGCGCCGCTCCATGAACCCATGTTGTACGCGCGCGTGAACGAGGTGCCGCCCTTCACCAGGCGATCCAGATTGGGCGTATCAATGTCCGTGTAGCCCAGCGCTCCGATGGTCTCGTAGCATTGATCATCGGCGAAAATGAACAAGATGTTTGGCTTGTCTGCCGCACGGGAGAAGAACGGTGCGGCCAGAATCAACGCCAGCCACAGCCGGCCCAACGAAGAAAACGCAAATCGTTTCATGGACGAGCGATGCTCGCGCAAGACCGGCCAGCGGGCAATGCTAATTGCGCCCGCGCGGTTTGAAAACCGCCTTGGGATCATAGCCCGGGTTTTTTTCTGTCGGCACCGGGGCCTTGATTTCCTTGCGCCATTGGAGCATGGCCGCGTGCAATTCTTTGACCTTAGCTGGATTCTTTTTGGCGAGATTCGTTTTTTCACCAATGTCATTTTTCAGATTGTACAATTCCAGCGTGCCGTCCTCGAAATACTCGATCAATTTCCAGTCACCCATGCGGACCGCCGCCGCCGGTGTGGTGCGAAAGGCTCCGTGCCGTGGCGTGTAGCCCTGCAGGTACGCCGGAAAATGCCAGTGCAAGGCCGGCCGCCCAAGTGAGGCGCTGGCATCCTTGAGCACAGGCAGCAAACTCACCCCATCCAGTTGCGCTCCCTTGCGACGTTTCACGCCGGCGGCCTCCATCAGCGTCGGATAAAAATCCACCCCAATCACCGGCTCGCGGCAGGTACTACCGGCCTTCGTGATGCCCGGCCATTTGATGACCAACGGTTCGCGGATGCCGCCCTCATACAGCATGCCCTTACTGCCGCGCAGGGGTGCGTTGGAAGTCACGCCGCCGTGGCCGCCATTGTCGGAAAAGAAAATCACGATCGTGTTATCGTCCAGCTTCAGCCGATTAAGCGTCGCTTGCACAGCGCCGATACTGTCGTCCATGCTCTCAATCATCGCGGCGTACTTCGCATTCTTGTGGCCGCCGACGGTCTTTTTCTTTTCGTACTTCGCGGTCAAATCCGCCTTCGCCTGAATGGGCGTGTGTACGGTGTAATGCGTGAGATACAGAAAGAACGGTTTTTCTTTGTTCGCTTCAATGAATTTGCATGCCTCCTCGCCCAAGCGGTCAGTGAGATACTCGCCCTTCTTTGGGTTCACCAGATTCGGATATTTGTAAGGGCTATGATAGCCCCCGCCGCTTGGGCTGCCCCATTCGCGACCGCCGACGTTCACGTCAAACCCCTGCGTGGCCGGGTCCTTGCCCAGATGCCACTTGCCCATCGTGGCCGTCACGTACCCCGCCTTTTGCAACACCTCGGCAATCGTCTCAAAACGCCCCGCCAACTCGCGCGTGTTCTTGATGGGAATCAGCTTGCGAAACTTCGACTGCCCACGATCGGAATTGGCGACCGTAAACACCCCGTGCCGCGGCCCGTACAAGCCGCTCATCAAACATGCCCGGCTGGGGGCACAGTTGGGTGCAGCCGCATACGCATCCATAAACACCATGCCTTCCCTCGCCAACCGATCCACGTGTGGCGTCTCGTAGTACTTCGAACCCATGAACGACACATCCGTCCAACCGAGATCATCGATGAAATAGAAAACGATGTTGGGTTGGGCCGCCTGTGTGCCATTACCGGCCAGCACCATCAGCATCAATGCAATAAACCGCATGCCCTCTTTTGGATTGGACGTGAGGCAGGGTCAAGAAAGTCTTCACGTGACAATTCCCCCGTCTTCGCTACACTCCCAACATACGTACGCCGCATGCCAATTTGACCAACCGCCGGCAGTTTCTGTTGCAGGCCGGGGGCGGTGTGGGCGCGTTGGCGTTTTCGGCGATGGGCGCCGATACTGCAGCGAAAGTCGGCGCGCATTTTACGCCGCGGGCCAAGCGGGTGTTGTGGTTGTTCATGCACGGCGGACCGAGCCACATGGATTTGTGGGATCCGAAGCCGGATCTCGCCAAGTATGCCGGCCAGCCGTTGCCGGGGAGTTTTGGCGAGGTGATGACACGCCGCAAGGTGGCGAAGAATCCGCTGCTCGGCCCTGTGAAACCGTTCCGCCCGCATGGCCAGTCCGGGCTGCCGATCAGCGAGTTTCTGCCGCACATGGCTCGTCATGCCGACAGCCTGTGCGTGCTGCGCAGTTGCCACGGCGACAGTGTGAACCATCCGCAGTCCGTCTACCAAATGAACACCGGCTCGATCCTGATGGGCAAACCGTCCGTTGGCAGCTGGGTGGCGTACGGGCTCGGCTCGGAAAATCAAAACATGCCCGCTTTCATCGTGCTGCCCGATCCCCGCGGCGGCCTCAAGGGTGGGCCGCCCGCTTGGGGCAGCGGCTTTCTGCCGGCGACTTATCAGGGCACGACGTTTCGGCCGGGCGACAAACCCATCCTTAATCTCAATCCGCCCGCCGACCGCTCGCCCGAACGACAGGCTGCCTTGGCGAAGTTCATTCAGCAAACCAATCGGGCCCACGCAGCGCAGCGCGATCTCGATGACACTCTCGAGGCCCGGATTCGCGCCTACGAGCTAGCTTTCCGCATGCAAACGGCCGCGCCGGAGATTGTTGATCTCTCCGCCGAAACCGCCGCCACCCGCAAGCTGTACGCGCTCGATCAAAAGGACTGCGCGGAATTCGGCACGCGCTGCCTGCTCGCCCGCCGCATGCTCGAACGCGATGTGCGGTTTGTGCAGCTTTACTCCGGCGAC
>PBVU01000057.1:0-6453 GCA_002728775.1 Verrucomicrobiales bacterium
CGCCCCCAGCCGCTCACAGTTGCCCAAGCCGTTTTGCAGGCACAAAATCAACGTGTCCCGCCCCAACAACGGCCTGATCAATTCACCGTAGCGGTTATTCGCCGTGGTCTTCAGCCCGACCAGAACCAAGTCGCACTCTCCAATACTCGAAGGCAACTCATGGGCGCGTGGAAACAAGACCGTGTTCCCATCCGGCGACTCAATCCGCAGTCCGCCAACGCGAATTGTCTCGAAGTCGCTTCGCAACAACAGGTGGACATCGTACCCTGCTTGGCAAAGGCGTCCGCCATAGAAACAACCCAGTGCGCCGCTGCCCACTACACCGATCTTCATGCGCTGATCCTAAGCAAAATCCGAAGACAAAAAAAGGCGCCCCGCGCGGGACGCCTTGGTGGAATTCCTTGGCCTTAGCCGAGAATCTCTTCCTTTGCCGCCTTGAGGAAGGTGAACTTCAACTTGGTCTTCGCCGGCACATCAATTTCCTCTCCAGCCTTCGGGCCAAAGCGCATGATCATCTTGCGGGCCGCTGTCTGCCTCACGGACACCTTGCCGATGCCGGGAATAGTGAAGCCATCCTTGGCGTTGTTGTACGCCAAGCCCGCCAGCGTCTCGAGCGCCGCCTTGGCTTGCGCCTTCGAGATGCCCGCGCCTTCCGCGACTTCGTTGGTGATTTGTGTCTTCGTCAGTTTTGCCATTTTTTCTAGTTGGTTTGCGATTAATTCGTGTCTCGCGACTGCGCGTTATTAACCGCGCCGAACACTACCCGCGCAAGGCAAATCACAGTATTGTGAATAAGAAGAAATTCACAATCATCGTACACCACAGGCTTGACACCTCTCCACCAACACACCATCACGGCCTCGTGACACTCGCCCTTCTCCAGCGCCGCGCCTCCTCCAATCCCGCGGAGAACCTACAAAATACACTCGCCGCAACCATCGAGGCCGCCCGCGGTGGCGCCCAAGTCATCTGCACCCAGGAGCTCTTCGCCACTCAATACTTTTGCCAGGAAGAAAATCACGACCACTCCCAACATGCCGAACCCATCCCCGGTCCCGCCACTGAGGCATTCCAGAAAATTGCCAGCGAGCATCAAGTTGTCATCATCACCTCCGTCTTCGAGCAACGCGCCCCCGGCCTTTTCCACAACAGCGCCGCCATCATTGACGCCACCGGCGAACTCCTCGGTATCTACCGCAAGATGCACATTCCCGACGATCCGCTTTATCACGAAAAATTCTACTTCACACCCGGTGACCTTGGCTTTCGCGCCTGGCAAACCCGGTTCGGTCGCATTGGCGTACTCATCTGCTGGGACCAATGGTATCCCGAGGCTGCCCGGCTCACCGCATTGGCCGGCGCCGAACTGATTCTCATTCCCACCGCCATCGGCTGGCATCCAAGCGAAAAGGCCACTGAAGGCAAAAACCAACACAACTCTTGGCAAACCATCCAGCGCAGCCACGCGATTGCCAACGGCTGTTTCGTGGCCGCCGCCAACCGTACCGGCCACGAAACACCCATCGGTGGTGATGGCTTGGAGTTCTGGGGCCGAAGTTTCATCGTCGCCCCCTCCGGGAACATCATCGCCCAAGCCGGTATCCACACCGAGGAAATCCTCACTGCCACCCTAGATCTCACTCAAATCGGCCATACCCGCACCCACTGGCCATTCCTGCGCGACCGCCGCATAGACGCCTACGACGGCCTTACCCAGCGATTTCTCGACTAAGCCCCATGTACCGCGGCCGCATTGCCCCCACCCCCACCGGTCATCTCCACCTTGGCCATGCCCGCACTTTTTGGACCGCCTACCAGCGCGCGCAATCGAACAACGGCCAACTCCTCTACCGCAATGAAGACCTTGACCCGCAACGTTGCAAAACCAAATACCGCCAAGCCGCCATTGAAGATCTCAAATGGCTTGGCATCCAGTGGAACGGCGCTCCTGTTGACCAATCCAACCGCCTACCAATCTACCGGGCAGCCTTTCAGAAACTATATGATGGAGGACACTTGTTCCCCTGTGATTGCTCCCGAAAGGATCTTCGCGAAGCCATTACCGCCCCACACAGCGAGGATGGCGACCCCATTTACCCCGGAACCTGCAGAGATCGACAGCTGAATAACAGCAAGCAAGAGTTAAACTGGCGCTTCCGCATTCCCGAAGGCAAAATCGTTGAATTCACCGACGTCTGTCTTGGCCACCAACAGTTTGTGGCCGGCCGCGATTTTGGCGACTTCCCGGTCTGGCAAAAAAATGGACTCCCTGCCTATCAACTCGCCGTGGCCGTCGATGACAACGCCATGAAAATCACCGAGGTGGTTCGTGGCGCGGATCTGCTCCTGTCCACCGCCCGCCAAATTCTACTCTATCAAGCGCTAAACATCGTTCCCCCAGTCTTTTACCACTGCGAATTGATGTGTGATGAAAATGGCCAACGGCTGGCCAAGCGTCACGACGCGCTGAGCTTGCGCGCTATCAGGGAGTCCGGTGGCATTCCGAACGAGATCAGAAAAAACTGGACGGCACCCTAGTGCCCCAGCCCATGCCCAGGCACATTGCACCGCGGCAAACTCCCCAGCGCCCCCACTGAGTACGTTCCTCCCGCGGGACAAACCAGTCTTGCCTTGGGCACAAAATCTTCCAAGCCAAACTCCATTTCACCCCCCTTCTGGAAATCCACTTTCACCTTTCCATCGTTTTCCACCTTCCCGTTTTCGGAAAGAACCGGGTGCAATACCGTCCCCCTGCCGTGCCCCTCCACCTCCACAAAGCAACCCTTGAAGTGGATCACATTGGTCTGTAAATCCAGCAGCGTTACCGGCGTACTGTCGTCCGCGGCGCCCAACACCTTCGCAAGGTCCATGGCCCTTCTCAATGCGGTCAGGTTTTTACGGGCACAAGTATCCTCCTCCCCAAGAATGCGATCCGTGGTGCGTACGTGGAAAATCTCAAAAAGCACCAATCCCAACAACGACACCAAGGCCAGCCCCACCAGCAACATGTCCACCGCAGCCACCCCCGCGCGGCCCGCAAACATCCTGCCCCCCCGCAAATCCATCAAGCTCCCTATTCGTCGCCTTCGTCCCCCTCTTCTGCCTCGTCAAGATAGCACCCATGCTCAGAGCAGGTAGGCGACGTGCTCATGTCACCCACCGTGTAAGAGCCACCAGAACGACACTTGGGCAGCTTCTTCCCCTCAAAATAATCCTTCAGGTCATCCATGCTCGGCGAGGCGGACTTCGAGCCCACCTTGTTGTTGTCCGTCGCCCATGACAGCTTGTTGGCATTAATGGTTCGCTGATTGGTGAAACAATTCATCTCCGCCCCCTTCGCGCTGGACCGCATCAGGTTCGGGATAGCCACCGCCGCGAGCATGCCGATGATGGCCACGACGATCATGATTTCCACCAAGGTGAAACCCCTCGAAAAAGCAAACTTTCTGTTCATCACTCCTCTTGGACGCCCTATAACACAGACGCGCCCCTTTGGCAACTGTTACGCTTTTGATGCGTCCTTGGTTACGCAGCAGGTACAATCGCTAAGCCAGTAACCTGGCTCCATCTCAACCAATTCCGGCACGCGCAAGGTGCATTCATCGCCGACTCGCACCGGGCAACGGGGGGCAAAGGCACAGCCGGGTGGTGGATCGATGGGGCTAGGCACATCCCCTTCCAAAACTTGGCGCTCCGGCACATGCGTGGGGTCCGGCACGGGAATGGCGGAAATAAGCGCCTTCGTATACGGGTGCCGCGGATTCTCGTAAACCATCGCCGAGTCACCCATCTCCACCAGCTTGCCCAAGTACATGATGGCGATGCGGTCGCTGATGTGTTTCACCACCGCGAGATCGTGCGAGATGAACAGGTAACTGAGGCCAAGGTCACGCTGTAACTCCATCAGAAGGTTGAGGATCTGGCTTTGGATGGAGACATCCAGCGCACTGACCGGCTCGTCGCAAATGATCAGGCGCGGCTTCAGGGCGAGCGCGCGGGCGATACCGATGCGCTGGCGTTGCCCACCGGAAAACTCGAACGGATACCGCTGCGCCGCGGCCGCCGGCAGGCCGACCTTCTCGAGCAGGTCCGCCACCCATTGCCGGCGCTCCTCGCGCGTCCCCATCTGGTGAATCACGAACGGCTCCTCGATGATCGCTCCCACCGTGTGGCGCGGGTTGAGACTCTCGTATGGATCCTGAAAGATCATCTGGATTTCGCGCCGGAAGGGCCTCAATTCCGATCGCGGCAACCCCGCCAACTCCGTGCCTTCAAACTTCACGCTGCCGCCCGTGGGCTCATAAAGCCGCGCAATCGTCTTGCCCAGCGTGCTCTTGCCACAACCGCTCTCGCCAACGAGCCCAAGGGTTTCGCCCGGAGCAATCGACAAGCTCACGCCATCGAGCGCCTTGCACGACGCCACCGCCCGCCGAAAGATGCCTCCCTTCACCGGGAAATGCATCTGCAGGTGATCCGTCTCGAGAATGGGTTGGCCGTTGTTCATGCGCGTGTACAAACCGGACAGGCTTCCACCCAATGACCCGGGGCAATCTCCTCAAACGACGGCCGTTCGGTTAGCAAATGTCCCTTGTGCTCACGCCCACTACGGGGAGCAAAACGGCAGCCGGCTTTCAATTCACTCAGCGAAGGTACCATGCCCTCGATAATGTTCAGCTCGGTCTTAGGCTTGCCGTCCAATCGCGGAATGGAATTGAGCAACCCCTGAGTGTATGCATGGCGTGGATTGGCAAAAACCTCCTTCGCCGCAGCCCGTTCAACCACCCGGCCGGCGTACATCACGCAAACCTCATCACAAGTCTCCGCAATGACTCCAAGGTCATGAGTGATGAGCATCACAGACATGCCGAGATCACGCTGGAGATCGTTGATGAGCTGGAGGATCTGCGCCTGAATGGTGACGTCCAACGCCGTGGTCGGTTCATCGGCAATCACCAGTTCCGGTCCGCAAGCCAGCGCGATGGCAATGACCACGCGCTGCCGCATCCCGCCTGAAAGTTGATGCGGATACTCAGTCGCGCGAATTTCCGGCGACGGGATGCCGACTTTTCCGAGCATTTCCACGGACCGATCAAGCGCCTCTGCCTTGGAGATATCCTGATGCTGCAGCAGCACCTCGCTGATCTGCTGGCCAATCCGCTGTACCGGATTGAGCGCGGTCATGGGTTCTTGAAAAATCATGCTGATGCGGTTACCGCGAATGGAACGCATCTCGTTGCGGGGAAGCGTGGCGAGATTGGTGTCGCCAAGGAGCACTTCCCCGCTGAGGATTTTCCCCATCGGCTGCGGTAGCAACCGCATGATGCTCATGGCGGTAACACTTTTGCCACAACCGCTCTCGCCCACAATGCCCAGCGTGCGCCCGCGCGGCACGGGAAAGCTCACGCCATCCACGGCCGTCAGTTGTCCGGCGTCCGTATCAAACGCCGTGACGAGGTCGCGCACCTCGAGCAGGTTGTCCGGTTGAGGATCGGCCACGGGCGTTAGTCGCGCTTGTACTGGTCGTACACCTTCACGATAGGGGTGAATTTGGCCGAGTTATCGTCGAGAGCTTCCATGGTCTTTTCGCGCTCTCCGGGTTTGATCCAGTGTACGTGAAATTCCGTGGGGCGACGGCTGAGTTTCACGTTGAAATCCTCCGGCCAACCCACCCAGCGCCAGCTGCCCACGCGATACCAAGGCCGCACCCAACCGGGCACATACCCACCGTGCTCGTGCAGTGCGGCAATGAGCTGGTGCGAAAGCTTGGTTATTTCTTCCAGACTCTCAGCCTCGCGATATTGGTCGATCAGGGCATCGATATCCCGATCTGCGGTCATGGTGAAGTTGTTGGTCGTGGGCTTGGGCGTGAGGCCCTGCTTGAGCGAGCCGTCCTCATTGTACAATTGCGCGGTCGGCTCCTCGTAGGCGTTGTACGAGTGGTACGGCTCAAAAAAGCGCGGATACAATTCCACTGAGGTGTTCAGCGCGCCGAGCATCATCTCGTGCTTTTTCTCGTCGACTTTTTTCCAGGCAGCCGTGCGGTCAAGGATCTCGAGGTTTAGCTGCACCCCGCACTTGAGCGCCTCTTCCTTGAGGATCACCAGCACGTTTTTCAGCCGTGCATATGGTGTGGTGAAGGTGAACACGAGCTTCTGGCCGTCCTTGTTTTGCAGGATGCCGTCGCCGCCCTGTTGATCGAATCCGGCCTTGGCAAAAGACTTGCGTGCCTCGGATACCGAAAACGGCCGTGCCTTTTGAGAGGGATGGCTCCGGCCTCCGTAACCGTCCGCCACGGAATTCATCCGCTGATAGTCATCCAAAAACTCGCGCTTGATCACCTCGCCAAAATTAAGCGCGTAGTTTAACCCCACGCGGATGTCGTGATTGCGCAGCAGTTGATGGTGCGAGTTCAGCCGCACCGCCCAAGTAGGCCGGGGCACCTCGTTGTAGAAC
>PBVU01000058.1:0-17963 GCA_002728775.1 Verrucomicrobiales bacterium
CGCCGTCGCCATTGAACTGCTGATCCTCATGCGACACCGCGAAATCGGCCGCGACCTGTTCATCTGCAATTCCCTCATCTACCTCGCCGGCCTGCTCTATTTTGCCACCCAACCCACCACCACCACCTCGGGCAAGCTCGTCCTATTCGGCACCTTTAACCTCGTGGGCGTTGGCTGCCTACTGCTGGCCATCTGGCACAGCCTGCCACGCCCGGCCGGCGTCAGCCGCAACGCGCCCCTATTCCTCGGCGCGGCCTACGCTCTCACCTTCCTGATCCTCGGTGCATTCTGGATTACGTTCATCTGGCCCATCGGGTCGCCACTCCCGGCCACGGCCGCGGCAACCTTGGATCCCTCCAAGGCTGTCTGGGATCTCTCAGCCGTTTGGCAAAGCATGGGCACGTCGCACCGAATGATCCTGCTGTTCTTCCTTTTCATCGCCGGGGCATCCATTCTCGCCTTGTCTTGGCTGGCGTGGCTGGCAGACCAGAAATCCTCCCGTAGTCTCATCGCCAGCGCGGCCCTGTTCCTCTTTCTTGCCATGGGATTGCCTTGGATGTGGCATCTGCTCCAAAGCCGGGGCACCCTCCTACCGGGCCTACCCCCCGAAGCGGTACAAATCGCTCAAGCGCATCTCCTCGGCCACGTCGCCACCGCTAACAAGATCACGCTTGCATATGTGCTTCTCTCCATCCTCATGTTGACGGGCGTTCTGGGCCTCAACTGGTCACGCCAGCGCGACCGCGCGTTTACCCATTGGCGGCCCCTGCTGGCCACCCGTGCCGCCGCCTTGGGCGGGCTGCTGTTTTATTTCTTCATGCCCCTCAGTTCCCTGACCAATCCGCCCATGAACTGGGCCTACCCGCGCACAGCCGAGGGCTTCAAGCACGCCATCACCCGCGGCCAGTACACCGGCCCCGCCCAGGAAAGCACGGACCAAGTTTCGAGGTTTCTCATTGACGTTGATGGGAATGGCCGCATCGACGGCGGTCAGGTTGGGGTATTCATCAGTGAAACACTCCAGGAATTCAACCCCGCCTACACCCTGCTGGCCCTGCTCCCTCTGGGCTTGTGGTGGTATATGCGCGAACGCGAACGCCGCTGGCTGGGCGGCATGTTTCTCATCTTCGTTTCGCTCACGCTGCTCATGATCGCCTTTCGTAATCCCGGCGGCTCGGAACAGCAGCGCCACCTCAACAAGGTCTTCTTTGAGGCCTCACATCTCTTTGTCGCCTTGGGCCTTGGCTGGGGCCTCGCCTTGGGCGCGGGGCTGATTGTCCAAGCTTGGGAAAAACACCGGCGCGAACTCCTCACGGGTGCCAGCATTCTTTGCGCATTGGAACTACTTTGGTGGCCCTTTACTCAAACTTCTGTCAGTGCCACGCCCGCCTCCCTCCTCTTCACATTGGCCAGCTACGATGCCCCCGTGCTCATTGCCGCCGCCGGCGTAGGTGTCCTGTTTGCCGGAGGCCTTTGCGGTCTACTGGCACTACGGCGGCCAGCGGCACCCATGGGCCTGCTCTTGGCCCTCATTTGCCTGCTGCCCGCCCGACATGGACTAGCCAACTGGTGGGACAACGAATTGCGCGGCCACTACTTTGGCTACTGGTATGGCCGCGACATGTTCGCCACCGATGTAAAGGATGAAAACGGGGATTTAATCTATCCGGCCATGGCGCGTGACGCCGTCCTCTTTGGCGGGACGGACGCTGGACGCTTTTGCCCCACCTACATGATTTTTTGTGAAAGCCTCACCCCACCCCAGTATCGCACCGACAAATCTTTCGACCGCCGCGACGTCTACATCATAACCCAGAATGCCTTGGCCGACGCCCGTTATCTGGACTACATTCGCGCCCACTACAACCGCAGCCAACAACGAGACCCCTACTTTCTCCGTTCCTTCCATAACCGGCCCGGCGTGCAACCGGTCATCGATCTGGTTTCGAGCAATCAACTTGATTATATCCGCCGCCAGTTTGCGTCGGATTCAAGCAATGGCATGCGGCTGGTTTCCAACTACATCGCCCGTCTGCCCCACACCGGCATTAGTGAACAGGCCTTGCTGCAGGGGATGTCCACGAACAAGGACAACATGCCCTCACATTATGTAAAGGATCTGGTCGAAACCATCACGAATGAAACCCAACGGAAAGCAGCCCAAACAATCTTGGACGAATTAAAGGTCACGGAGGACGGCCTGCTGAAACTGGAGAAAACCGCCAACCAATCTGTCAGCCGGGTGAGTGACTTTAAAATGACCGCCCTGAGGCAGCCACCCTTTGAGGTGACCAAAGGGGTGGCCGAGTTGTTTAAATCGCTTGATGAATGGATTTTCCAGACGGGTGAATCGGTGGAATACAGGCGCCAAACCCAGGGCATTGATTTTGTCCCGGGCGACTTACGGGACATCAAGGCGGTGGCACAAACCCTTCGTGGAGGAAAGACGCCGGCAACCGCCCACGTCAAGACGCTGCTGGCCAAGGAAACGCAATCCGCCTTGTCCAAGCCTGATGATTCGCTGGAGGAATTATTGATTCGGGACTTCAACAAAATTCTCCACGACGATTTTCAGGCTCATCGCCAAGCCGCCCGGCAACTGGCCAAGCTGGAAAAACGCGAAGCCTCACTGCTTCGCCAATTTGCAACCCAAGCTCGAGACAGTCAGGCAGCCCAAGTTTTCGCCGCCATTGAGTTGCTCATGAAACGTCAGGATTGGGCCCGCCAACTGGCCTTCCATTGCCGCTTCCGCCAGAAAGCCCCAGCTATTCCGGACATTCGAGCTTCGCTTGAGGAAACAGACGCGAAACTACAGGCCCAATACCAAGCACTGCTCGCCGGGGAGCCAACCGTCCTGAAGGAAATCCAAGCCTTAAACAAACAACGCAGGGAAGCCGCCCGCCGCCTCTGCAACCCACGACTGGCCCAGCCCGGCCTATTTATACCCGAAAAACTCGATGCCTCCGCCGCCGCATTGCTAGAGCAAAACCCTTGGACCGCTTCCCGGCCCATTCTCAATCGCCGCCTGCTGGAACATGCGCTTCCCGACCATTTTGTCCCGGCGGTGGCCGGCCTCTACCCCGCGCGAGAAATCATGATCCCATCCAATCTCGAGCTGCAGGATCTCATAAACAATTCTTCGCGGCAGCCCGGCCAAAGCACCGAGGATGTCATCTGGGCCATCAATGGCGATCTCACCAAGCGGATTTTTGATGATAATCCCGGCCATGAATTTTACCTGGAGGAAAGCGTAGCCCTACCTTGGATGTATCCCCATCTCGTGCCGCACGGGGTGATTTTAAAAATCGAGCGCAACCCCGAGGGCGAATGGAGCAGCACCCGCCAAGCCGACATCATTCAACGGGACCGCGCCTTCTGGAACCAGTACATGGACCGCCTGATCGGCCGGGATGTGGTACAACTGGACACACCCCTTGAAGACATCCTCCAGTGGGTGCATCGGGTTTACATTCGCCGCGATCTCTCCGGCCACACCCCCGGTCAGCAGCGTTTTCTCCGCAGCTACGTTGCCCAACGCGCATTCTCCAAGCAGCGCATGAGCCTCGCCGACCTTTACGACTGGCGCGCACGCAACATCGACAACATCATCAAGGAACTCCCCTTCGACGAATCGCGTGCCGAGCGGCTCCAGCAATTACTGACGCAAAAGCAGGAACTCATCAACGAGGCCGACTATGCCTACCGCCAAGCTCTAGCCCTTTGCCCGGCCAGCTCCCAAACGGTTTCCAAGTACATGATGTTCCTCGTCCAACATCAGGATTATTCCCCGCCGGAAACAAACCCCAATGAACGCGCCGCCGCCCTGAAAAAAAATGCCAAGACACGCGCCCAGTCGGCGGGGATGATCATCAAAACATTTCGCAAGATGGATCCATCGGACAGCCTGTCGGATGCAATTTACCGGTCACAACTCCAGTTGCAGGTCAGGCGATTGTATTCACTCGGGAACGTCGCCCACGCGCGCGAACTCCTGTTGGTTTGCCGGAACCTGTACCGGAATTTCATGCACGGCTCCCCCCAGTTGACCGAACTGGTCAACTTCGACCAAAGAATTGCCCGGAAGGATTTCACCGGAGCCCACAAGCAGATCAGCAGCTATCTCCCCCACCAAAACCCAGCCCAGCCCATGGACTGGGCCACCCTCAGCGGCATGGCCATTGTCATTTCGGGCAATCTGGAACTTATTCCGGGCGACCTGAAATTCCAATCCTTCGCGGCACAAGTCTTTCGACTGCTTCGCGTCATGGCCATGATGCAGGCCCAAGCCAACATCATCCCGAAGGCAACATTCACTGACCTGCACGGGCGATTCCTCCTGTCCGAACTTGGTCTGCGAAAACAAATGACCGCGCTCGAGCCGGACCGATCTGAGTTTTGGTACGAACTTGGCTACACCCAAAATCTCATGCGCCGGACCAATGAAGCCGTCCAGTCATTTAAAAAGGCATGGGAGGTCAGCGGCAACACCAACGCCCCCCGATCCATCATCAACATCAGGGAGCTCATTCGGTCCACAAACGCAATCGACAACCTGCGGGAAATGCCGGAGTTCAAGGAAATCCTCAAGCAACCCTGACCGGCGCTTGCAGCTCGTAGTTTAGACAGGAAAGGGTATAGACGGCCGCCGTTTCGCTGCGGAGGACGACGCGGCCGAGGGTGATGGGAAGGTGACCGCCGGAGAGGATTTCATTGGACTCGGCGGGCGTGAAGTCGCCCTCGGGGCCGATCCAGATGCTGAGGGTGGCCGGCGGCGCGCCGTGCTCGGCGGCGTATTCCTCCACGCATTTGCGCGGGTGGCGGGTGTTGCCCTGCAGAGAGGCGATGAGGGAGAGGTCGTGCGGCTCGTTGCGAGCGAGCTGGGCGCGCGGGATGACGGGCGGCTCGATCTCCGGCAGCCAAGGGCAGCCGCATTGCTTGATGGAGTCAATGGCAATGGCGCGCCACTTGTCGACTTTTGACTGCGCATCCTCTGAACCGACTTGCACCACGCTGCGTTCCGCCGCCAGCGGCACGATGCGGTGCACGCATAGCTCGGTGGCCTTTTGCACGATGAAGTCCATCGACTTGCCCTTCGTCATCGCCTGCAGCAGCGTGATGCGGTAGGGCAGCGGCTCGTGGCGGTTGCGCTGCTTGACGGCGAGGCGCACGGCCTTCTTGTCCGCGGCGGTCACTTCGCAAAGGCACTCGCCGCCCGCGCCGTCCATCACTGCCACGCGCTCGCCGGCGCGCACGCGCAGGACTTTCACGGCGTGGTGGCTTTCCCGCTCGTCCAGCGTCAGCTCCGGCTGCGCGGCTTCGGCGGGCGGCAGGTAAAAACGGTGCATCAGCCAAAGAGGTTGCGCGCCTTCTCGAAGAAGCCCTTGCTCTGCGGGTTCACCTCGTCGCCGCAGCAATCGGCAAAGGCCTGCAACTTGTCGCGCTGCTCGCGGTTCAGCTTGCCGGGCACCTCCACGATCACTTTCACGTTCAAGTCGCCCGTGCCGTAGCCCTGCAGACTTTTAACACCGCGTCCCTTCAGCCGGAAGGTTGTGCCCGATTGGGTGCCGTCGGGAATCTTGATGCTCGCCGTGCCATCCATCGTCGGCACCTTCAGTTCCCCGCCCAGCGCGGCGGTGACAAAGGGAATGGGCACCTCGGCAACAAGGTCGTCGCCCTCGCGGTCGAACACCTCGTGCGGGCGGACGTGAAGAACGACATAGAGGTCGCCATTGCCGCCCCCGCGCGGGCCGGCCTCACCGTTGCCGGCGCTGCGCAGGCGTGTGCCGGTATCCACGCCCGCGGGAATCTTAATGGTGATCTTCGTGCGCCTTTCCATCCGGCCCTGCCCCCGGCATTCGCGGCAAGGCTTTTCCAGCACGGTGCCTTCGCCATCACAGTCGGGGCAGGTCTGTTGCATACGGAAAAAGCCGCGCTGCGCCACTACTGCGCCCTGGCCGTTGCAGGTGCGGCAACGTTTGCGTCCGCTGCCTTCCGCGGCGCCGGTGCCCTTGCACTTGCCACAGGTTTCGAGCTTGGGAATGGTGATGCTCTTCTCGCCGCCGAGTACGGCTTCCTCAAAATCAATCTCCAAGTCGTAGCGAAGGTCCGAGCCGCGCGACGGCCCGCCGCGGTCGCCGCCGCCAAAGAACTGCTCGAAGATGCCCCCCGCGCCGCCGCCGCGTCCGCCGCCGAAAACCTGGCTGAACAGCTCGAAGGGATCCACCGCGCCGCCGGGGAAGCCCCCGCCACCACCCTGCTCGAAGGCCGCATGGCCCATCTGGTCGTAGGCCGCGCGCTTCTGGTCGTCGCTTAAAATCTCGTACGCCTCGCCGACCTCCTTGAACTTCTCCTCCGCCGCCTTGTCGCCGGGGTTCTTGTCGGGATGATACTTGACGGCCTGCTTGCGGTACGCCTTCTTGATCTCGTCCGCGCCCGCCTCCTTGCCGACGCCGAGCACCTCGTAATAGTCGCGCTTGGCCATCAGCTCCCCGCTTCCTCCGCCGGCGCCTCGGCGGGCGCCTTGGCCACGATCACACTCGCCGGCCGCACCAGCCGTTCATGCAGCCGGTAGCCCTTGCGCAATTGCTTCACCACGGTGCCTTCGACCGCGTCCGTGGTTTCCTCCTGCGAGACCGCCTCATGCAGCGCGGGATCAAACTCCTGCCCCAGCGCGTCCACATCCTCCACGCCACTCTCGTTTAAAACACTCTTCAGCTGCCCAAGGATCATCTCCACTCCATCACGCACGGCGGGATCGGCGTCCTTCGCCGCGTCCATCGCCATCTCGAAATTGTCCAGCACCGGCAGCAGCTTTTCCAGCAGCGACTGGTTGGCGAACTGCCGCGCCTCTTCCTTTTCGCGCTGGGCGCGCTTGCGATAGTTGTCGAGGTCGGCGGTGGCACGCAGCACGCGGTTCTCCAGCTCGGCGATCTTTTCCGCCGCCTCCTTCAGGGTTTTCGGGCCACTGGGCTCGTCGACGGCGACCTCCTCCGCCGCGGCCTTCTCGGCCAGCCGCTTCTCCAGCGGGGTCAGCTCGGCTTCCTTGTAGGCCTTCTCCGCCTTCTTATTCTTGCCCATCTTCTTCCAGAACTTCATTCGGCTTTCTTCGCCACCTTCACGTCAATGTGCAAATCGCGCAACTGCCGCGCCTCCACGCCGCCGGGGCTCTCGGTCATCAGGCAGGTGCCCTTGGCCGTCTTGGGGAACGCAATCACATCGCGGATGCTCTCCGCCCCGCACAGCAGCGCGATCAGCCGGTCGAACCCCAGCGCGATGCCCCCGTGCGGCGGGCAGCCGTATTTAAACGCCTCCAGCATGTAGCCGAAGCGCGCCTGGGTCAACTCCGGCGACAGTTGCAGCACGTCCTCGAACACCGTCTTCTGCACGTCGGGCTGGTGGATACGGATCGACCCGCCGCCCAGCTCCACGCCGTTCACCACCACGTCGTAGTGCTGCCCGCGCACCTTCTTCGGGTCGCTCGTTAAAAACTCAATGTCCTCCGGCACCGGCGAGGTGAACGGGTGATGGCTCGAAAACCACCGGTCCATCTCGCGATCGTACGCCAGCAGCGGAAAGTCCACCACCCACATGAACTCGAACTGGTCCGCCGGGATTTCCAGTTTACCCAGCTCCACCAGCCGGTCCGCCGCGTACGTGCGAATGCGCCCGAGGATCTCGCAACTGTTCAGCCACTCGCCCGCCGCGAACAGGATCAAGTCGCCCTCCTCAATGCCCAGCTTCTCCGTCAGCGCCGCCTTCTCTGCGTCACTGAAAAATTTCACGATCGGCGACTTCCATTCGCCGCCCTCCACCTTGATGAACGCCAGCCCCTTCGCACCGAAGCTCTTCGCCAGCTCCGTCATCGTCTCCATCTGCCCATGCGTCACGCACGCGTAGCCCTTCGCATTCAGCGCCTTCACCACGCCGCCATCAGCCACCGCGCCACTGAAGACCTTGAACTCGCTCGCCGCGAACTCCTCCGTGAAGTCCGCCAGCTCCAGCCCGTAACGCGCGTCCGGCTTGTCGCTGCCCCAGCGGTTCATCACGTCCTCGAACGCGATGCGCGGGAACGGCGTCGGCACCTCGATGTCCAGCGCCTCCTTCCACACGCGCGCCAGCAGCCCCTCGATCACCGCGTACAGATCCTCTCGCTCGATGAACGACATCTCGATGTCCACCTGCGTGAATTCCGGCTGCCGGTCTGCCCGCAGGTCCTCGTCGCGATAACACCGTGCCAGTTGAAAATACTTGTCCACCCCCGCGCACATCAGGATCTGCTTGAACTGCTGCGGCGACTGCGGCAGCGCATAAAACTTGCCCGGCGCCAGGCGGCTCGGCGTTAAAAATTCCCGCGCCCCCTCCGGCGTTGACTTAAACAGCGTCGGCGTCTCCACCTCCAGAAACCCCTGTTCCTCCATGAACACCCGCGTGCATGTCGCCACCTTGCTGCGCAGCTTCAGGTTGTGCGCCATTTCCGGCCGACGCAGGTCCAGGTAGCGGTACTCCAGCCGCCGCTCCTCGTTCACCTTCGCCGCCGCCTCCGGGTCGTCCACCTGGAAGGGCAGCACCGCCGCGTGGTTGTGCACCTCCGGCGCCGCCGCCACCACCTCCACTTCGCCAGTGGGAATCTTTGGGTTCGCCGTGTCCGCCGGCCGCTGCCGAACCTTGCCGCTCACGCTGATCACGCTTTCGCTGTGCAGCTTCGCCGCCGTCGCCACCAGTTCACCGTCCGTCTCCTGCGGGTCGAACACCGCCTGCGTCCGCCCCTCGCGGTCGCGGATGTCGATGAAGATCACCCCGCCCAAGTCCCGGCACGAGTGTACCCAGCCCGAGAGCGTCACCTCCGCGCCCGCGTCCGCCAGTCGCAATTCATTGCAATGATGCGTTCTTTTCATGAAAACCACCGCCACTCCCGGCGAATTGGAGCGGGGATAATGGTGAAAACTGGCCGGAAATCAATGGAAAACTGTATTTCGCGCCAAGCCGCAAAGTCGCCAAGAGAGAACTTTGCGCCTTCGCGTCTTTGCGCGAGCACTTACTTTGACTCGTTCCAAAGAATCCGCAGGTTGTGCGTCTGGCGGCAGGCCACGATGATCTCCGGCTTGCCGTCGGCGTTGAGGTCGCCCGCCTTGATGTCCTCCACCGCCGTCTCCTTGCCACTCAGCTGATACGTCTTCCACTTCGTGTAGCCCTTGTCTTGCGGCACGTACAACCGCACGCCGGGCACGCCGGGCGTCGTCATTCCGCGCCATCCGGCCACGACCTGGTCGCCGCCCGTGCCCAGGAAATCCGCCGTCGCCAGCGCGTGCCCATCCTTCAACTGGTCATCCAGCACCACGCGCTTCCAGCCGCTGCCCGCCTGCAGGTATACCGCCACGGTCGTCCCGTGCTTGGGTTCGATGGTCGTGAAAAACCGCATGCCGCCCGCCGTCTTTCCATCCCTCACCTCGCCCGAGTAATTCTTCGAAAACTGTTTCGACTGCCACTTACCCGCCTTGTCGCGCCCAAACCAAAACACCCCCTTCAAGCTCGCCTGGATGAATTCCTCGCGCCCATCGCCATCCCAGTCAATCGGATGAAAATTATGGCTGTCTTCCACAAAATCGGAAATCAACGTCCGCTTCCAAGCCTTCGCCGGATCCTTCGGGATGTGGTACGCCCACACCTTCGAGCCCCCCTTCTTCCCATCTGCCCCGCGCGGCCCGTACAACGGCTTCACCACCAGGTCAAACTTCCCCTTGCCCGCCGCGATCCAGTGCATCCGGTGCGTGCTCGGCTCATGCTTCAGCTGGATCGCCTTCCAGTTCCCCTTCCGATCCGCCGTTGGGTCCAAGTAAAACACCGCCCCCGACCGCTTCGCGTCATTCGACTCTCCAATGTTCCACTGCCCCCCCACCGCCAGCTCCGCCTTGCCATCGCCCGTGATGTCGCGCGCCGTCACGCAAACATGATCCCGCGCCGTCAACTTCCCGCTCACCTGATGCTTCTGCCACGACGGGTTCGCATACCAAACCACCTTGTCGCGATCACAAAGCACGATGTCCACCTTCCCGTCCCCGTTCATGTCCGCCAACTGCGCGCCATACCCCACGCCCACCTTGGCATCAATCTCCTGCACCCGAAACTTCGGCTCCGCCGCCATCAACCCCAGCGAACCCACGATAAAAAACGATATAATTTTTTTCATAACAATTCAGTCGATTGCCGATAATCCATGCGCCCGTCGAACCCGGTTGTACGCATCCCGGTCAATTTCTCCCGACAGGTAACGCAATTCATAATTCCTCAATAGTGCCGCCACCCTTTCCTTCTCCAACGCCTCTCTCTTCTCCTTGTCTCCTCGATCCGCAGAAAAATAGCGAACCGTATCACAGCCACAAAGAAAACAGGCAAACAGAAGATGGAGCAAAACGAGCTTCATGGTTCGGCGGAGTGTCCGCCGACCATTGAAATGCGACAAGCCTTTTTGCGACTGTCTACTTGCCATTCAAGGCCGCTTGGGCGGCGGCAAGGCGGGCGGTGGGCACGCGGAAAGGCGAACAACTCACATAATTCAGGCCCAACTTGGCACAGAACTTAACACTGCTGGGCTCGCCCCCGTGCTCGCCGCAGATACCGAGCTTGATGTTCTTGCGCGTGCTGCGCCCCTTGGCAGCAGCGATTTCCATCAGTTGACCCACGCCGGTTTGGTCCACCACAGCAAATGGATTGTTGCCGATAATGTCCAACTCCTGGTAATTCGGCAGGAACGAACCGGAATCATCGCGGCTCATACCCATGGCGGTCTGGGTGAGATCGTTGGTGCCGAAACTGAAGAACTGCGCGTGCTGCGCCACCTCGTCGGCCGTCAATGCACCGCGCGGCACCTCGATCATCGTGCCCACGAGATAATTGAGTTTCACACCCTTTCTCTCCTGCACCTCCTTCGCCACGCGATGAATAATGCCGGCCTGAATCTCTAGTTCCTTGGCGAAGCCCACCAACGGCACCATGACCTCGGGGTTCACCTTGATTTTCTTTTTCTGCACGTTGGCCGCCGCCTCAAAGATGGCGCGCGCCTGCATCTCTGCAATTTCCGGATACGAGATCGCCAAACGGCAACCGCGATGACCGAGCATGGGATTGAACTCGTGCAGCTCCTTCACGCGCTGTGAAATCACCGCCGGACGCACTTTAAGTTTCTTGGCGAGGTCACGAATCTGTTCCGCATCATGCGGCAGAAACTCGTGCAGAGGCGGATCCAGCAAACGAATGGTCGCCGGCAGCCCGTTGAGTGCCTTGAAGATGCCTTCGAAATCCTTGCGCTGAAACGGCAGCAACTTCTTCACCGCCTTGCGACGGTCAGCTCCATTCTCCGCAAGGATCATCTCACGCACTACATCAATGCGGTCGCCCTCAAAGAACATATGCTCCGTGCGGCACAAACCAATGCCCGTGGCACCAAAGGCTACAGCGTTCTTCACCTGCCCAGGCGTGTCAGCGTTGGTACGCACGGCCATCTTGGCGGCCTTATTGCACCAGCCCATGAGTTGATTGTAATTCTTGAACGTGCGTCCGCGCCGTGCCTTGGTGTTGTTCTCCAGCAGGCCCTTGATGACCTCACTGGGTGCCGTCTTCACTTCGCCGGAATAAATCTCGCCGGACGTGCCATCGATCGAGATATAATCACCTTCCTTGAATTTCAACTTACCCACCGCAAGCGTCCGTTTGCTGTAATCGACAATCAACGCCGCCGCGCCGCAGACGCACACCTTGCCCATTTGGCGGGCCACCAACGCCGCGTGACTGCTCACACCGCCCTTGGCGGTAAGAATGCCGTTCGCCGCGATCATGCCGCGGAGATCTTCCGGGGAAGTCTCCACGCGCACGAGCATCACAGGCTGCCCTTTTTCGGCAGCTTCCGCGGCACGATCGGCATTAAAATAAATCCGGCCAGTCGCCGCGCCCGGACCAGCAGGAAGCCCTTTGGCGATCACTTTGGTTTTCTTCAGCGCCGCCACATCAAAGATCGGCGCGAGCACCTGGTCAAGCTGCTCTGCTGGCACACGGTTCACAGCGGTTTTCCACGTAATCAATTTCTCCTTCACCATTTCACAGGCAATCCGCACGGCAGCGAGGCCCGTACGTTTACCATTGCGCGTTTGCAGCATGAACACCTTGCGCTCCTCGATGGTGAATTCGAAATCCTGCATATCACGAAAATGCTTCTCGAGCTTGCCACGAATGGCCTCCAGTTCCCTATAGGCGCTGGGCATCACCTTTTTCAGATCAGCCACCGGATCGGGCGTGCGCACGCCGGCCACCACGTCCTCTCCCTGTGCGTTCATAAGAAACTCGCCATAAAAAACCTTTTCGCCGCTGGCGGGGTCGCGCGTAAAGGCCACGCCGCTGCCGGACTCCTCGCCCGTGTTACCGAACACCATCGCCTGCACATTCACCGCCGTGCCCCACGAGGCTGGGATGTTGTATTTGCGACGATAAACATTGGCGCGATCGTTCATCCATGAGTTGAATACCGCTCCTACCGCGCCGCGTAGTTGCGCCCACGGATCATTCGGAAAGGCCTTTCCGGTACGTTGTTTAACCAGCTTCTTGAAGGCAGTCACCAGCGTCTGCAGATCTTCCGCCGACAAATCGGTATCAGCCGCGTGAGCGTCGCCCAGTCGTTGCTTTTTGATTTTCTCAATGACCAGTTCGAAAGGCTCCTCATCCTCGCTGGGCAGTTTCTGCACGCCCATCACCACGTCGCCATACATCTGGATGAAGCGCCGGTAACTATCCCAGGCAAAACGAGGGTTGTTGCTAAACTCCGCCAGTGCCTCGACGGTGTCGTCGTTGAGGCCGAGATTCAGGATAGTGTCCATCATCCCGGGCATCGACTCGCGCGCACCCGATCGCACAGAAAGCAACAGTGGGTTCTTCTTGTCGCCAAACTTTTTACCCAGCTCCTTTTCCATGCGCCGCACACCCTCTTCCATCTGCTTGGTCAGCTCGCGCGGATACGTTTTTTTATGATCGTAATAATACGTGCACACCTCCGTGGTAATGGTGAAGCCCGGAGGCACGGGCAAACCGATGCGTTTCATCTCGGCGAGGTTGGCCCCCTTGCCGCCGAGCAGTTCTTTCATTTTGCCGTTACCGTCGGTCTTGGATCTACCAAAGTGGTAAACGTACTTTTTCGCTTTAGCCATAAATCGTGAATCGAAGTTTCCCGGAAAACCGGCGCGCGGAAAATAGGCGCGGGCCGAATGCATGTCAACGCGCAATTGGCCACAAAATCGGTGAAAAACAGCAATTACATCCGCATGTCCATGGGATCGATGTCGTGGCCATCACACCAGCGGGCGTAGGCGAAGGGGGAAATCTCGGAAGGCTTGATCTCGCTGCGGCCTCCCCAGAAGACGTTCGTGTAACCCACCTCGATGCCGACCTCGGCGAGGTGCTCGTCGATGGCTGCCTTGTGGGCGAGCACGTGGTCCTTGTCCGTGCCGTGCGCCACGCCCATGATGTTCACGTTGCGGAACTCTGGCCCGCCCTCGCGCCAGTAGCCGTGGGTCATGATGAAATGCCGTCCCACCTCGCGCCCCGCCTCGATCTCCTTCCCCGGCGGCACCGCCCAGTGGAAGAGCGCGTTGTAGCGAGTGACTTGTTCGCCGGTGGAGAGTTTTTTAACGTGTTCCAGGAAGGTCGAGAAGCGCCCGACCCCCCGCCGATCGTTCAAGTCCTCAGCAACTTTAAAGAATTCCTCCAGCGACACACCCGCCTCCGCCGCGCGCGCGTCCCACAAGTCCTCCACCAATTCCCCCGGCGCGAACTCCCGCTTCACCGCCTCCATGATGCGCCACTCGTGGTCGGTCAAGTCGACCACCGCCACGTCCGTCACGCTGCCCGGCTCCTCTGAGCGCGCCCCCGGCTCCATGTCCTTCCGCCGCACATGCCCCACCCCCAGCGCGAAGAGCTTCTTCGCCGGCATCACCCGAAACGCCACCGCATCCACCTTCTCCCGCAACACCTCGCAATGCTTCTCCAGCGAATACCCCTGCGGCACTTTTAGTGTGGTCCAAAGTTTGTATGTCGACCCCGGCGAGGCCGCATCCGTGCTGCGCGTCACCACGTGCCCGGAGAACGGATCCTCTTGGAACATGTAGTCAAACGCCGCATCGAGCTTCTCCTGATCCACCTCCCACGCCACCAACGCCCCCTTGGCCAGATTGGTCGCCAACAGAGTCTGCCGCACCCGCCGAATCACGCCCGCCTCCAGCATCGCCCGTACGCGCTCCAGCACCAATGCCTTTTCAATTCCCGTGCGTTCCGACACTTCGCTAAAGGGATCCCGCTGAAAGCCCGTCAACTGATCCTCGCTCACGGCAAGAATCTTCGCGTTCACCTCATCGGCAACTTCAACTGACACAGCGGCAGAACTCATGGGGCGGTGTTTTCGCAGCAATCAAGGACGGTGGCCAACCGTTTTTTTTCATCGCCAACTCATGGCCCCCTGTAGGCGGGGCCGGTGGCCCCGCCTCCCCGGCCACCAGCCGGGGCTACAATTAAAACCTCATCGCAAAAAGTCCCGCGCTGCAGCATCCGCAAATCGCAGCCCCGCACGATTCAACCGAAACCGCCCCGGCTCACGCACAGCTTGTCCACGAGCCACCCACTCATCCAT
This sequence comes from Verrucomicrobiales bacterium, assembly GCA_002728775.1. Taxonomy (GTDB): domain Bacteria; phylum Verrucomicrobiota; class Verrucomicrobiia; order Limisphaerales; family UBA1100; genus UBA6614. The sequence goes on from PBVU01000058.1 coordinate 14,666, forward strand.
CGTCTCGCCCCATTCACCGCCGAGGTCGTGCCCCGTCACGCGCTGAAATTCCTCAAACGGCCACCCCGCCGTCATGCGCAGACCGAAGGCAGCCGTCTCGCCCGCACGCGACAAGGGCGGCAGTTCCTCGCGCGTGTCGATGGGCCGCTCGCCGCGCTCAAGCCGTTCGCAGTAGATTTGCGTGTTGGCGATGTTCTTCGTGCGCACGCCGGCCACGTAAGCCGTCGCGCTCGGGCCGAGTGCATGGCAGTCACCACCACGCCAGTAATTGACATTGTGGCGGCTGGCGCGACTGGGGATTTCGAAGTCAGCCGCGCCCACGTGCCGCGCGAAATTGGCCACCTCGTATTGATGCCATCCGCGGTCATTTGCGAAATCCACCAGTTCATCGTACATTGCACACGCCAACTCTTCATCGACATCGAACTCGCCCGCCCGCAATTGCTCAAAGAGCGGAGTGTCCTGCTCGTAGATGACCTCGTACGCCGAGAGGTGTTCCGGCTCCAGCGCCACCGTCTCGCACAGGCTCGCACGCCACTGCTCCATCGTCTGCGTGGGAATGGCAAACATGAGGTCGAGGTTGAGGTTGCCGATGCCCGCCGCGCGCAGAATGTCCACGGATATAAAAACCTGCTCCCGCGTGTGAATGCGCCCCAACCGCTCGAGCAGTCCCGCGTCAAGCGTCTGCACACCCATCGATATGCGGTTCACGCCCGCATCGCACAGCAACCGCGCCTTGTCCACCGAGACGGTCGCGGGATTGCATTCCACCGTCCACTCCTCCGCGCCTGTCAGCCCATGCGCATCCATCGCCGACAAAACACGCTCCCATTGGCGCAGATTTAAAATGGAGGGCGTCCCGCCCCCAAAGAAAATCGTCCGTGGCCGACAATTGCCCGCGATGAACTCCATCTCCCGGCAGAGCGCCTCCACATAGCGATCCACCAGCCCATCCCCGGGCGCGTGCGAGTAGAACGCACAGTAACTGCATTTGCTCGCGCAGAACGGCACGTGGATGTAGAGGCTGCTGACGGGCACGAAAGAGTGTAACCTCCGAGCCACACGAATGCACGACGCCGTTTGACTGATCCCCCGCTCCACCACTACCCTCGGCCGATGTTCAAACTGGAAGCGCCATACGAACCGGCGGGGGATCAGCCGACGGCCATCGCGCAGTTGGCCAAGGGCGTGCTCGCGGGCGAACGCCACCAGACGCTGCTGGGCGTGACCGGCTCGGGCAAGACCTTCACGGTGGCCAATGTCGTCGCGCAGGTGAACAAGCCCACGCTGGTCATCTCGCACAACAAGACGCTGGCGGCGCAGCTCTTCGCGGAGCTGAAGGGGTTCTTCCCCAAGAACGCGGTGGAGTATTTCGTCAGCTACTTCGACTACTACCAGCCGGAGGCGTACATCCCGCGCACGGACACGTTCATCGAGAAGGACTCGTCGGTGAACGAGGAGATCGAACGGCTTCGGCTCTCGGCGATGTCGTCGCTGATGTCGCGCGAGGACGTGGTGGTGGTGGCCAGCGTGTCGTGCATCTACGGCATCGGCAGCCGCGAAGATTACGAGGCGCTGATGCTGCCGCTGCGCGTGGGCATGGAGATCAACCGCGAGCAACTGCTCTCGCGCCTAGTCGACCTGCAGTACACGCGCAACGACATCGCGTTCGAGCGCGGGCAGTTCCGCGTGCGCGGCGACACGGTAGACATCCGCCCCGCGCAAACGGAGGACGCCATCCGCGTGGAGTTTTTCGGCGAGGAGGTAGAACGGCTGGCGCGCTTCGAACCGCTGACCGGCGACATCACCGAGCCGCTGCCGGACCTCACCATTTTCCCCGCCAAACAGTTCGTGACGCAGGAGGACAAGATGAAGCGCGCGATGAAGGCCATCCGCGAGGAACTGCGCGAGCGCATCGGGTGGCTCGAGAAGCACGACAAGCTGCTGGAGGCCCAGCGCATCAAGATGCGCACCGAGTACGACCTGGAGATGATGGAGGAGCTGGGCTACTGCAGCGGCATCGAGAACTACAGCCGCCACATCGCCGGCCGCGAGCCCGGCAGCCGGCCGCACACGTTGATGGATTTCTTCCCGCGCGATTTTCTTTTAATCATCGACGAGAGCCACGCGACCATGCCGCAACTGCACGGCATGTACGCCGGCGACCGCTCGCGCAAGACGGTGCTGGTGGAGCACGGTTTCCGCCTGCCCAGCGCGCTGGACAACCGACCGATGAATTTCGAGGAATTCCAATCCATGCAGGGCCAGACGCTCTACGTCAGCGCCACGCCGGCCAAGGAGGAGCTGGAGTTGTCGCAGCCGCGCGTCGCCGAGCAGATCGTGCGGCCCACCGGCCTCGTCGACCCCACCATCACGCTCAAGCCGCTGCAGGGGCAGATCGACGACCTCATCGAGGAATGCCGCCAGCGCGTGGACAAAAAGGAGCGCGTGCTCGTCACCACCCTCACCAAGCGCACCGCCGAGGAGCTGACCGACTACCTGCGCGACATCGGCATCAACGTCCGCTACCTGCACAGCGAGATTGACGCCATTGAGCGCGTCGAGATTTTGCGCGCGCTGCGCAAGGGCGAGTTCGACGTACTCGTGGGCATCAACCTCCTGCGCGAGGGCCTCGACCTGCCGGAGGTCTCCCTCGTCGCCATCCTCGACGCCGACAAGGAAGGTTTTCTGCGCAGCACCTCCTCGCTCATTCAGACCTCCGGCCGCGCCGCCCGCCATTTAAACGGCGAGGTCATCCTTTACGCCGACGAGCGCACCAAGAGCATCCAGGAATTCCTGGCCGTCTCCCGGCACCGCCGCGATCGGCAGCTCAAGCACAACGCGGAAAACAACATCACCCCCCGCAGCGTCAACCGCGCCGTGGAAGACAGCCTGGCCAACCGCCAGGAAGCCACCGATAAGGCCGTTATGCTCCTGCGCGAGGGCACCGAGGACCTTGACCTCACCGAGACGATCCACAACCTCGAGAAGGAAATGATCACCGCCGCCGAGAACCTCGAGTTCGAGAAAGCCGCCCATATCCGCGACCAGATCAACCAGCTAAAACGAGGCCTCGGCGAAGACACCATCGGCCCCCGTCGCAAGACAACCTACCGACAAGGAAAGCGGCGGCGGGCCGTGAATTAGCGCAGGATTCTAATCCTGCGATACAGCAGACTGGGAAGTCTGCGCCACCTAGTTCCACGACAAGTCGTCGGGGGCGTCGGCCATGAGGCGGTGGATGCCGCCTTTCTCGAGCATGATTTGGCGCCAGAGATTCTCGGGATTCTGCTGGAAG
>PBVU01000033.1:0-6071 GCA_002728775.1 Verrucomicrobiales bacterium
CGAGGCATTGATCGCAGCCTGGATGGTGGCAAATTCACTTGGGACGAGATGAACGTTTCCTTCCGGGTGACTGCTGCTCAATGTGATGTCCGGGTCGGTGATCACGATGTCGACGACCTTGGTGGCGCTGGTGGTGTCGGCGTCCTCAGGCAGGCTCGTGGCATTGTCGAGTGTAATGGACGTGGGTGGTTCATTGATGTTGGTCACGGAGACCGTGAGGGTCTGCACAGCTGTCAGGGAACCGGTCCCGTCGTCTGTCACGGTAACCTCTATACTATAAGAGTTATTGGCATCGACATCAGAGGGAGCCTCAAAGTCGGGCGCTGACTTGAAGGTGAGAACGCCTGTCGCTCCTACGATATCGAAGAGTGCCTGGTCGGCACCGCCGGTCAGGGTGTAGGACAATGTGTCGCCATCCGCGTCCGTGGCGGTCACCGTGGCGGCGGTTGTCTGGTTCTCGGCGGCATTGAAGGTGTCGACAGAGGTAAAGACGGGCGGGGTGTTAACAAATTCCGACCAGTCGTAAGGCCAGTTTTCATTGGGTGAAAACGAGGCATGGAGAAGCCCCTTGTTTACGTTGGACAGAGAATTAGCATATTTGAACATATCCCCCATATTCGTTGCACTGGAAATATCCCAACTGGATAGATTCTGATCAAAACTTTGAGCAGCATAAAACATTGATGAAAAATCTGTCACGCTGGACACATTCCAATTCAGATCCTGGTTAAAACTGGTGGCAAAATAAAACATCTGTTCCATATCCGTTACCTTGGATACATCCCAATTGGAGATGTCTTGATTAAACAATGATGTCTGATTTAGACCAGCGTGAAACATGTCGTTCATACGCGTCACATTGGATACATCCCATGCGGTATAGGTTACGCCATCTTTCGTTACCTCTTTTGTCGATATATCCTGATTAAAGCTATTAGCATAATAAAACATTTTGTTCATCCGTGTTACACTGGATGTATCCCAGTTGGATATGTCTCCATTAAAATTAGTTGCACCCAGAAACATGTAATACATCGTTGTCACACTGGATACATCCCAATCATTCAGATCCTGGTTAAAACTGGCTGCACCCTCAAACATTCTCTGCATATCTGTTACATTTGACACATTCCAGTCGCCGATATCCTGATTAAAGTTCGTTGCGCCGGTAAACATCCACTCCATATCCGTTACACTGGATGTATCCCAGTTGGATATGTCTCCATTAAAATTAGTTGCACCCTCAAACATGTACGTCATTCCTGTTACATTGGATACATCCCATGCGGTATAGGTTACGCCATCTTTGGTTACCTCTTTTGTCAAAAGATCGTGATTAAAACTGAGGGCATCACGAAACATGGAGCCCATACTTCCTGTCACACTGGCCAAATTCCAGTCGCCGATATCCTGATTAAAAGTTTCTGCCTTACTAAACATAGAACTCATACTCTCAACATTTGACACATCCCATCCACTGATATCCTGATTAAAACTTTCAGCTTGATTAAACATGGAGTGCATATTCGTTACTTTGGATACATCCCATCCACTGATATCCTGATTAAAACTTCCTGCATCCTTAAACATACCGCTCATATTCGTCACACTTGACACATTCCATCCACTGATATCCTGATTGAAATTTTGAGCATCATAAAAAATATTATTCATATTGGTCACGTTAGACACGTTCCAACTAGATATATCCCCATTAAAACTAGTAGCTTTATAAAAAAGACCATACATGCTCGTCCATTGGGATACATCCCAATTATTCAGATTCTGATTAAAACTAGAGGCAGTGCAAAATGCGAATGTCGCATTGGTTACATTTGACACATCCCAGCCGCCAATATCCTGATTAAAACTGACGGCACCCCAAAATATCTTTTCCATACTCTCTAGATTGGACACATCCCAAGCGCTTATATCCTGATTAAAACTTCCTGCATCCTTAAACATGGCGTACATACTCGTTACATTGGATACATCCCAGGCAGATATATCATCATTAAAGTCTGCCTTACCATGGAATAGAGTAGACATGCTCGTAATCAGAGATGTGTCCCAGGTATTGATCTCGCCGTAGGTGGACAGAGCGGTCGCCTTATCGGAAATCCATAGGTTAACCGCAGTTTGCAGTTCTGCTTTTGTTGTGGGCTTGTATGGAGCAAACTCAGACCAGTCGTGAGGCCAGTTTTCATTGGAGGAAAACGTGGAATGAATTAAGCCCTTGTTGGTATCGGATAGTGCATCGGCCGAAGTAAACATATCAACCATTAGCGTTACATTTTCAACATCCCATGCACTTATATCTTGATTAAAGCTGGACGCATTATCAAACATATGACCCGTCGCTGTTACACTAGAAACATCCCAACTGGATATATCCCCATTAAAATCTTCAGCATTATAAAACATGCCATACATGTTTGAAACATTACTCACATTCCAATTAGAGATATCCCCATTAAAGTTGTCAGTATCACGAAACATGGAACTCATATCCGTTATACTGGACACATCCCAGCTGGATAGATCCTGATTAAAATTGGATGCAACCCAAAACATGCTGGTGGTAGTTGTTACACTGGAAACATCCCATCCCGATATATCCTGATTAAAACTGGATGCAGATCGGAACATCTCCCGCATCGTTGTCACATTGGACACATCCCAACCAGATATATCATCATCAAAGGTGGTTTTATCCTTAAAAAGGGACATCATATCCGTGATCAGCGACACGTTCCAGGAATTGATCACACCATAGGTGGTGAGGGCCGTCGCCTTGTCGGAAATCCATAGGTTCACGGCAGTTTGCAGCTCTGCCTTTGTTGCCGGTTTGAAAGGACTTCCTGCCTGCTCGTGCCAAGTGACCTTGTCATCGCTTGCTGATGTGGAGAGGATGTCCAAGTCCCCATCACCATCTATATCTGTAGCATGAACATCAAGGGCACCATCAGCTGATGTGGAAATGGCATGTTCCGTAAAGCTCTCGCTGCCGTCATTCTCGTACCAGGCGATCTTGTCATCAGTGTGAGATGCAGAGAGTACGTCCATGTCCCCGTCACCATCCACATCCGCTGCATGAACACCACGGGCATTATCAGCCGATGTGGAGATCACATGCGCAGCAAAGCTCTCGCTGCCGTCATTCTCATACCAGGCGATCTTGTCATCTTCATAAGATGCTGAGAGCACGTCCACGTCCCCATCACCATCCACATCTGCTGCATAAACAGAAAAGGCACCATCCGCTAACGTGGATATCACATGCGTTGTAAAGCTCTCGCTGCCGTCATTCTCATACCAGGCAATCTTGTCATCTTCAACAGATGCAGAAAGCACATCCATGTCTCCATCACCATCCACATCCGCGACATGAACAGATCTGGCATAATCAGCTGATGTGGAGATGACGTGCTCCGTAAAGTTTTCGCTGCCGTCATTCTTGTACCAGGCGATCTTGTCATCGTTCCTTGATGCAGAGAGCACGTCCATGTCACCGTCACCATCCAAATCCGTAGAATAAACAAAATATGCACCACCAGCTGACGTGGAGATGGCATGCTCCGTAAAGCTCTCGTTGCCGTCATTCTCGTACCAGGCGATCTTGTTATCCCACCTTGATGCTGCGAGCACATCCATGTCTCCGTCACCATCCACATCCGTAGCATGAACAGAAACGGCACCATTAGCTGATGTGGAAATGACGTGCTCTGTAAAGCTCCCGCTACCGTCATTCTCGTACCAGGCGATCTTGTCATCTTCAGAAGAAGCTGAAAGCACATCCATGTCACCATCACCATCCACGTCCGCTGCATGAACAGAATGGGCATAATCAGCTGACGCGGAAATCACATGGGTGGTGAAGGTGGGGGGGTCGTGCACGTTGGTAACCGTCACCGTTAGCGTCTGGGCGACTGTGTCGGTGCCGTCGCCGACGGTTACCTCGACGATGTAGACGTTGTTGGCATCGGCATCGCCCGGGATCTCGAAGTCGGGGGCGTCCTTGAAGGTCAGGACACCGGTGGCGGAAACCAGGTCAAACAATGCCTGGTCCGCACCGCCGGTCAGGCTGTAGGTCAATGTATCGCCATCCGCGTCCGTGGCGGTCACCGTGGCGGCGGCTGTCTGGTTCTCGGCGGCATTGGAGGCATCCGAGGAGGTGATCACGGGGGGGGCGTTGGGAGCAAACTCCGACCAGTCGTAAGGCCAACTTGAATTAGGGGAGAAGGAGGTGTGGATAGCTCCCTTGTTGGCGTTGGATAGTGAGTTTTGGCCAAGAAACATTTGTGCCATAAAAGTTACACTTGATATATCCCAGGATGATATGTCTTGATTAAAAGATGAAGCATCATAAAACATATAAGCCATATTCGTTACGCTAGATACATCCCAGTCTGAAAGATCCTGATTGAAAGGTGTGCGTGCAAACATATCACCCATTTTTGTAACATTCGATACATCCCAATTAGAGATATCTCCATTAAATTCGCTGGTATCAAACATACCGTGCATAGTTGTCACATTAGAAACATTCCAGTTGCTTATGTTATCATTGAATGGCTTATCCTTAAACAAATCTGACATATTCGTAATTAGTGACACGTTCCAGGAATTAATCACACCATAGGTGGTGAGGGCAGTCGCCTTGTTGGAAATCCATAGGTTCACCGCAGTTTGCAGTTCTGCCTTGGTTGTGGGTTTGAAAGGACTTCCTGCCTGCTCGTACCAGGCGATCTTGTCATCATCAAATGATGTAGAAAGCACATCCATGTCCCCATCACCGTCCACATCCGTCGCATAAACAGAAACAGCACCATTAGCTGATGTGGATATGGCATGCTCGGTAAAGCCCTCGCTGCCGTCATTCTCATACCAGGCGATCTTGTCATCATCCTTTGATGCAGAAAGCACATCCATGTCTCCATCACCATCCAGGTCCGCTACATGAACGTCCCGGGCACTGTCTGCATTTGTGGAAATAGAAATTTTTGTGAAGCCAGGATCTCCGGCCCCATCATTTTCATACCAGCTAATCAGGTCCCCTTCAGCTGCGGAAACAATGTCCATGTCTCCATCACCATCCATGTCTGCAGCAAACACAGTATTAACGTAATGTTCATTTGTTTCAATATCATTGCCAATCCACGTTGGATCACCGGCCCCATCATTTTCATACCAGGAAACAGTTTTTTCATATCTGTTTGCAGAAAGAATATCCATGTCACCATCCCCATCCATGTCTGCAGCAAATACGCTCGAGGCTCCATCTGCATTGGTGGCAATGTCACTGGCAGTAAAGCCAGGATCAGCGGCGCCATCATTTTCATACCAGGCGATGGTATCATCCAAATAAGATGCAGATAAAACATCCATATCTCCATCCCCATCCATGTCCGCAGCAAAAACACTCCACGCTCCATCTGCATTGGTGGCAATGTCACTGGCAGTAAAGCTAGGATCAGCGGCGCCATCATTCTCATACCAGGCAATGGTATCATCTCCGATTGATGCAGATAAAATATCCATGTCGCCATCCCCATCCATATCGGCGGCGAACACACCACGAGCTCCATCTGCATTCGTGGCAATATTATGGGCAGTAAAGCCTGGTTCAGCTGCCCCATCATTTTCATGCCAGGAAATGGTATCATTAGCATCAGCTGCGGAAACAATGTCCATGTCCCCATCGCCGTCCATGTCAGCCGCAAATAAGCTGGAAGGATTACCGTTGCTTGTGGAAATTACGTGACTAGTGAAGGTGGGGGGGTCGTGCACGTTGGCAACCGTGACCGTGAGGGTCTGGGCGACTGTGTCGGTGCCGTCGCCGACGGTTACCTCAACGACGTAAGCATTGTTGGCATCGGCATCGCCCGGGATCTCAAAGTCGGGGGCATCCTTGAAGGTCAATACGCCGGTGGCGGACGCCAGGTCAAACAATGCCTGGTCAGCACCGCCGGTCAGGTTGTAGGTCAATGTATCAGCATCCGCGTCCGTGGCGGTCACCGTGGCGGCGGCTGTCTGGTTCTCGGCGGCATTGGAGGCATCCGAGGAGGTGA
>PBVU01000059.1:0-6278 GCA_002728775.1 Verrucomicrobiales bacterium
CCGTCCACGACCGAAAGCAACGAAAGCCAAAGCCAAGGAATGAGAATGCGAGGAAAGCTTTCGGCCCTGTTCCTGATTGCCGCCCTGCACCTCCATGCGGAAGACTGGCCGACCTACCGCCACGACAACCGGCGCAGTGGCGTGAGCTCGGAACAGCTCCCTGCACAACTAAGCGAGACATGGACTTACAAGTCCGAAACTCCGCCCCAGACTGCATGGTCGGGACCCGCCAAGTGGGATGCCTATTCAGGCAACAAGGACTTGCAGTCCATGCGCAATTTCGATCCCGCGTTCTTCGTGACCTCAGTCGGGCGAGACGTCTACTTCGGCTCGTCAGTCGACAATGCCGTGCATTGCATTGATGGTGAGACGGGAAAGGAAAAGTGGGTTTTCTTTACCGATTCCGCAGTCCGCTTTCCCCCCACCGCGGCAAACGGAAGGCTCTATTTCGGCTCTGATGACGGATATGCCTACTGCATCGATGCAAAAACTGCCGATGAAATCTGGCGTTTTCGGCCCATTGCGGACAAACGGCATACCCCGAGCAACGGGAAGCTCATATCCTTGTGGCCCTGTCGCACCGGTGTCTTGGTCCAAGGCCGACTGGCTTTCTTCGCAGCCTCCATGCTTCCTTGGGAAGCCTCCTACCTGTGCGCAGTTGATGCAATTTCAGGGAAACCGGAAGGCACGGGTTCCTTTGTCGCCAAGCAGAACGAGGTTACGCTTCAGGGAGCCTTGCTCGCTTCTTCGGACAGCCTGTACGTGCCTCAAGGACGCTCGGCCCCCATTGTCTTCGACAAGGCCACGGGGAAAAGGCGGGGGAGCATACCAAACGCGGGGGGAACCTATTGCCTTCTCACCGAAGAAGACCAGTTGATCAGCGGGCCGAAAAACCAAAAGGAAAAGAACCAAGTGCTTCAAGTCGCCGACGGAACCAAGCGCAATCACCTCCTGACCTTTCAGGGAACGAACCGCATGCTCGTGAACAAGAGCTTTGCCTACCTCCATCAAGGAGAAAGCCTAACCGCCCTCGACCGAGTCTCTTACACAGCTCTTCAAGCTGAAAAAAGACAGTTGCTCGGAAAACAGGCTGCGATTTCCAAACAATTGAAGAACAGAAAAAACGATCAAAGCTTGAAGACAATGCATGCAGAGCTTGGAAAAAAAATTCAGGAGATCAATACCCGCCTACCCCAATGCTTCAAATGGAAAATCCGGTGCGAGCATCCAATCGGATTCGCAATGGGCGGTAACACCCTTTACGTGGGAGGAAATGGAATGGTCATGGCCTACAACGCATCCAATGGAGAAAAGCAATGGTCGGCAAAGATCGACGGCAAAGGGTATGGCTTGGCAATAAGCAACGGTCGGTTGACGGTCAGCACCGACAAGGGACGCATACACTGCTTCAGGTAACGGGCAAAACAGGTGAGGCTTCTATTGCAATTGGCATTACCGGCAGGATTACTGTGTTTTCAACAAATCCTCCAAGCCTGCCAAGTGCCCGTCTTTCGTTATGCACTCGAACGCTGGAAAGCCGACGATTACCATGCCGTGGCAATCCATCAAGGACCTCTTGATGAAGACCAGAAGAACGCGCTGCAGATTCTCGAACGCGCCGGGGATTTGGAATTCGGAAACGGCGCAAACTTGGCTGTGCACAAACTCGACCTCTCGGCCGGCTCTTCCCCCGATCCAAGATGGCAATCCGAAGCCTCGACCTTCAAACCGGATGACCCGCCCCGAATCGCGCTCTATTATCCGTCATCCACGGAAATTAGCGAACCGCTTTGGGTCGGAGACTTGACGACCGAGAACGCGAAAGCAGTCATCGATTCCCCTCTCCGTCAAAAAATTAGGGACGAACTGCTTGCAGGAACCTCCAACGTCTGGCTCTTGCTTGAGAGCGGCGACGAATCCTTGGACCAAAAAACCGAACAACGCCTGCGTAGTTTCCTTGATCAAGCGACGGCTGAAACCAAGTTGCCGGATGGAATCATCACGCTGGAGAAAGCGCATCAACTTCGTTCCGGACCGGACGAAGGCCCCATTGACATGGACGACGTCTTGCGCTCCGGCGTTCCGTTGAAAATTCACTTTACCACCCTTGCCGTTTCAAGAAACGACCCTGCGGAGGAAGTATTCGTCTCCATGCTATTGAACCACAGTCAGCGCATGCGCTCAATAACAGAGGAACCCATTGCCATCCCCATTTTCGGCCGAGGTCGCGTGCTCGAAGGCATGATAGGCAAGGACATAACGCTCGAACACACGCTCGGAGCATCAAGTTATCTTTGTTCCGCCTGCTCTTGCCAAGTTAAGGAAGAAAACCCGGGACTGGATATGCTGATGGCAGTGAAATGGGCCGACCACATGCTTGGCAGCTTGATCATCGAGGACAGGATTCTTCCCCCCCTTGAAGGAATTGCCGAAGTCATCAAGGCTGCCCCTGAAATTCCCGCAGCAGTGGAAAGCCGAGATGTCGTTACAGGTAACGACGATGCGGAAGAAGGCAGCTCCATTTCAATTGGACTAATTGTTGTGCTCTCCGCCCTTGCAATCCTAGTTTTTTCCATCTTCTCCTTCCAAGCTGCAAAACCTACTTGAAGGATCGCAAAAAGAGGAAAAAATACCACAAAACAGGCCACTATCCCATGAAAAACGCGGTTTATATTTCCAGCCTTCTCTTTTTTGCCGTACAGATCTGCGCCCAGAAAAAATCGTCGGGCTATGGTCCCACCGTTCCCAAGCCCACCGTGTCGGAAATCTCCTACGGAAAGCACGAAAGGAACACACTGGATTTTTGGAAGGCGAAATCCAAAGCGCCTACGCCGGTGGCCTTCGTCATTCATGGTGGCGGATGGAAGGGAGGATCGAAGGAAAGGCTTGCCCGCTTCGCCGACCCCAATGCGTTGCTCAAGGCAGGAATTTCCGTAGTCGCGATCAATTACCGGTACGTCACGAGTACGGAAAAACCACCCGTCAAGGCTCCACTCCACGATGCCGCCCGCGCCCTGCAATTCGTCCGCAGCAAGGCGAAAGAGTGGAACCTGGACAAGCAACGGATCGGCGCGGCGGGTGGATCCGCGGGGGCTTGCTCCAGCCTTTGGCTCGCTTTTCACGACGACTTGGCGGATCCCAAGAGCAAGGACCCCGTGGCTCGGGAATCCTCTCGCTTGGCTTGCGCCGCTGTGACCGGAGCGCAGACCACCCTAGACCCGAAGCAAATGGTGGAATGGACTCCCAACAGCCGCTACGGCGGTCATGCCTTCGGCTTGGGATCCTTTGCCGATTTCCTCAAGCAACGCGAAGACATCCTTCCATGGATCGCCGAATATTCACCGTACGCTCTCGTAACCAAGGACGATCCTCCGGTATACCTGATCTACAGGTCTCCTCCCGCCATCGGAAAAGCCCAGAAGGATCCCACTCACACTTCGAATTTCGGAGTGAAGCTACAGGAGTATTGCAAGAAGACGGGCGTGGACTGCGAACTCGTCTACCCCGGCCTACCCAAGGTGAAACACGAGAAACCGACTGCCTTTCTAATTTCACAGCTCAAGCGCAAATAAAGCCAGCTCGACAACGGGAAGGCAAAAAGCCTGGAGGATTTCACAAAAGGATATATCGCGAGCCACGAAACAGGAGGTCGAGAAAGGCAGAAAGGCGAAAGAGCTGAGAAACCTCAACCCCTGACCTTTTCGTAGAGAATCCGTAAAGCTAGAAATCGATTCTAAGGCCCACTTCCACGCCGGCACCGGGGAGGGGAGCGGAATCCTTGAGCAAGGAGGTGTGCAGACGGGCAAGCTCGTCGGTGAGATTATATCCGCGGAGGAAGATTTGGCCTGCGGCGTCTCCGATGCTGAGGTCATATCCTGCGTAGGTGTTCAGAAGGGAGTGGGAGGCGGTGGGAGTAGGCTCGTGATGGTGCTCGTCATGACCACCTCCGCCGCCGGCTTCTTCCTCATGCACGGGTATCTTGTCCTGCTTGAAGGCGTGATGGAGATCCATGCCGAAGGTCAGTTTGTCGGCTTGTATTTCAAAGCCGACCCCCAGTCTGGCGGCAGGAATCCGCGGGAGGTGGGTCCCCTCGGTCTCGTTCTTCCCTCGCACCATGTCTCCATATGCGGAAAGGAGGAGCGACCAACCTTCATTTTCCATGGCCAGCCAGTCGATCTCGGCCTCCATTCCCCGGAACTCAGCCTTGGCCCCCTTATACTCCATTTCACGCATGTCTTCACCATGCACCGGGCGCTCCTTGCCGTTGGCCTCAAGGAAGACGTAATTGTCGAATTGGGTGTGGAAGACGGAGAGTTGGCCAGTGACTTTGCCGATGTTGCGACGGAGGATGACTTCCACGCCGGTCGCAGTCTCCTCCTTAAGTGCGGGGTTGCCTATATCAAAGGATTCCGTGCCGTGGTGGGGACCGAAGCTATACAGTTCCGCAGTCTCCGGCGTACGTTCCGAGTAGTTGAGGTTGCCACTGAGCGTCCATTCTTCCCCGAGTTGTTGGGAGATGCCACCTGCGGCGCTCAAGATGGACTCGTCGGTATCCTTTTCCCCTTGCAGGTCACGGTCATGGTTTTCCCAACGGATGCCGGCATGGACCAAGGTACTGTCGCCGAGATCGAATTCCTCTACAAGGAACAAGGCAATCCTGCGTGATTCCTCTCCCGAGATGGCGCCAATGGTTCCGTTTGCCTCGTCTCCACCAAAGATGCTTTCTTCCCCCGCAATCTTGAGGTTGTCGAAAAGGCCGTGAAAGCCAAATACACCGCGCAGGGGACCTAGTTCATGTACGAAGGCAACCCTAGTCTCGATTCCATCCCTGAGGAAAGTGGCGTGCGTTTCCGTTTCCGTGGCGTTGACGTCTTCCTTGCCGATTTCCTTGTGGAGATAGTCCCCGTAGCCCAAAGTCAATTGCACGCTTTTCAGGAAGTCCGAACCGGTGACGTCGAACTCGGAACGGGCCTCGAAGCGGTCGCTTTCCAATTCAATCCGGGTTTCGAGGTCCGCATGCTCGCCGGGGATTCCATAAACGTTTTCCAATGTGGAAAAGCTCATGCCCGCGTAACCGTTTTCCCAGAGGCGTGAACCGCCCAGCCCGTAAGAATGACTTTCTCCCATGCTGTTCGCGATCTTGCCTAATGGTGAATCGTAATTGTCGTAATCCCTATTGACTCCGTTGAGTTGAAAGCTGAGGGCTTCCGTGCCCGCATAACCCATGCCACCCAAGTTCCAACCATCGTTCACACTGTTGAAACCGGAACGAAAGGCTGCGCCCGGGGAACCAGCAAAGGAACGAGTGGGGATGTTCCGATCAATAACGTTGATCGCTCCGCCGATGGCGTTTGGACCGTACAAGAGGGCCGATGAACCGCGAAGCATCTCAATGCGTTCAACGAACATCGAATCAATATTAACGGCATGATCCTCGGAAGTTGCGGAAAAATCGAAGGATTCCACGCCGTTTTGAAGCATGCGGATGCGGTGTTTGCCCAAGCCCCGAATGATGGGGCGGTTGGCGCTGGGACCGAAGTAGGACTGGTGAATGCCGGGCTCGTTGGCCAAGGTCTCGGCAATGGTGTTGGACTTGGCTTTTTCGAGGTCCTTGTCCGAGAGGACACTCCATGCCTGAGTGACATCCGTGGTTTTGGATCCTAAGGGCGTGGATTCGATGGTCAGAGCATCAAGCTCAGATAATGATTCATTTGAGACAGTTTCCTGAGCCAAAGCAAAGGAAGAGGACAAAAGTAAGAAGATAAGTTTAAATTTCATTTGTTGTTTTGGCGTAAAGCCCGGACTGGGAAAAAGCTAAATGCGGACTCGGCAAGGAATTCTTCCGGGCACGACCGAGGGCATCTTAGAAATAGATGAACAAGCAAGGCGCTGCAAAAAATCCGAGCCTCGCCCGATGATTCGTGAGTTATGCCAAGAAGGGAGGATCCCGGGCACCGAAGGGTTCGTCCGTGCAGGAATCCAAGGGCGACAAGTACAAGAAAAAGCCGATCTCGAAAACCAGGGTTTCTGAAACCGACAAGTCGGCAAAGTAGTCTTGACCCAAGAAAAACTGGCCGAAAAGTACTACAGGACAGGGTACTTCACGCTCTTCTCCTTCTTCTTTTTCCTGAGATCCACAGGGCTTGTTACACGAAGAATAAGGGCAACCTTCGTCTCCATGAAAAAAGGTCGAATGCAAACCAGGGCTTATGCTGGAAAGGGAAAGCAAGCCGATCAAGACGGAAAAACTACCTGCAAAGACTCGGGAGGAAAACCTC
>PBVU01000034.1:0-7300 GCA_002728775.1 Verrucomicrobiales bacterium
CAGCGTGCCGTCGGTGAGGTCGATGCTGTCGCCCTGCGGCCGGTAATCGAAGAACTCCAGCCCAATCACCTCGGTATAAAATTCCCGCGACCGCTCCATGTCGCGGCAGCGCAATGCCATATGTCGCAGCCAAGCCATGCGACAACGGTATTACGCGGTTCCGCCAGTGTCAAAGAACACCTTCGGACTGCAAAAGCGCGGTGTAGCCTTCCCGAAATGTTGGAAATTGAGGGATCCATCCGGTTGCCTTCAGGCGGGCATTGGACACGCGCTTGTTGGTTCGAGCGCGTTTGCCACTGGAAATGGGATCCCCGGAAACGGGCAGGGGTCTCTCGAGTTGTCCAGCCAGCCATTCAAGAAATGACCTGTGTGTAACGGGCTCGTTGTCAGTGACGTTGTAGATGCCCATTTCGTTTTCCATCGCGCAGAGAATCGCGGTCACGACATCGTCACGATGGATCATGTTTACCCAACGATTGCCCTCTCCTTCTATCACGGCTTTGCCTTTCAAAAACTGCCGGTACAGGTGACCACGAGAAGGACCGTAGATGCCCGCCACGCGCAGCAAAGTTGCGCCACCCGGATGCTTGAGATACATCTCCTCGGCTAGAGCGAGATTTTGCGCAGTGCCGACGACAGGTTCATCGAAGCTTTCCTCATCCACCCAGCCGCCGTCAGTTTGCGGGTAAACACTGGTGCTGCTGGTAAACAGAAGACGCGCTTGGGACCTCTCAAACCTTTCAACCAGGTTGCGGGTTCCTTCCACAAAGACCTCATGGTGCATAGCGGCGTCTCCACGGCTTGAGGAGGCGGTGTTGATGACCCAATCAAAGTCCCCGGGAAGCGCTTCCAGTGAGCCGTTAGCGGTGATGTCGACGCGGTGGGGTTTCAGTCCAACGGTTTCCATCTCGGCAACGCCATCAGCAGTGCGACGCAAGCCATGCACTTCGTGCCCCTGATCAACCAGCGTCCTCCCCAAGGACAGACCGACATAGCCGCAACCGACAATCAATACACGCATGTACGCCCATGAAAGCGGGGATTGAAGAAGTTGGCAATATCAAGAGGCGCAGGGTCAGGGTTGCGCGGGGATCTTGATGAGTTGACCGACCCGCATGCGGCGCGGGTTCAAGCCAGGATTGGCGGCGAGCAGACGCTGGACCGGAACCTGATATTTGCGTGCGATGCTGGACGGGTTTTCGTTTGGGCGCACTTTATGCTCACGGGGCGTAGCCGGTGCGGGCGCCGCAGGAGCAGGCCGCGGCGAACTCTTTGGGGCAGCACTCTTTTGAGATGCCTTTGGGGACACCGGCGTAGGCGGCGGGATCACGTCAGCCATGCGGGGATTAATGGTGTTCAGTCGCTGGCGAAGCACGTCGTTCTCATGGCGGGTCTTCTCGAATTGTTGAGCCAGATGGGTGAGCTTGCCTTTCAACTCAGCCAATTCACGTCGGCGCCGCTCGTGGGCATCGGAATCCTTCATTTCCTCGACCAAATCTATCTGGCAGCCGGCCACGCGATCACTGATGTCTTTGGCAATGGGGGAGTCCGGGTTGAGTTTTAAAAAGCGACGATAATGGTAAATGGCTGCAGCAGGATCGTTGACGTGTTTCTCGTAAAGGATGCCGAGTTCCTTGTGGGCGGCAGATGAACGGGGGTTGACCTCAAGCGTCTGGTGAAAGGCCTCGATGGCATCGTCATGGTTGAGTTGGCGAAGGAGTTCCTGCCCTTTGAGGTAGTACGGTTCGCGCTCCTCATCAACTACCCGGTTGGCACGCTGGCCGCAGGCACCCAGCATCAAGCCAAGCGCCGCCAAGGGCAGTAATGGAACGAACCTCCTCACCCCGTCAGCATACCCATGGGCGGGCGGGCTTGGCAACGTTTAATCCTCTTCCCGACCGGGTTCGGATGAATCCTCAGTGAAGGGGTTTTCCTCCGGACCCTCCTCCTCGGGGTTGTCGTCGGTAAAGGGATTGTCTCCTTCCTCGGTGGACTCGAGGCGGGGAAGATAAAATGGAGCAAAAAAGAGATAAATCCAGCCAACGATGAAATGGAGAATCCACACAACCAAAAGTCCGAGCAGAGGCAGCAGGCCCATGCCGTAACAAAGGATGCCCATGCCGGCAAGAAGTGCACCGGGCATCAGTGCCGCGCCGGCCAGCCGCCACTGGGTGCCCAAGCCCCCCTCGCGATCCGCGAAAAAGGCGACGGTGCGAACAGCCCACACGCCGAGGAGAGCGAGTGCTGCCCACGTCACCAGCAAGCCGAGCATGACCAGTCCCCCGAGTGCAAGCAGCAGAAACGGCCTACGCGCGCCCCATCGTGGGCCAAGGTATTCCTGCTGGAGGTTCAGCGAAAGTTGCGGAGGATACGCGGCATGCCAATAGCCGAGCACGGAGGAGACGGCGATGTGGTTTTCTCGAAATTCAAGCTGCAGATCCGCCATACGGCCGTGATCGGCGGTGTTTTGGGAATCCACGATGAAGCGGAGGTAAGGCCGGTCATTGAGCGGGGTCAACTCGACCGGAATCGAGTTGGGCCAGTGGAGGTGGCCCTCACGGATGGAGGGCTGTCCCGGGGGAATGTTCTTGATTGCCTGCTCGATGGCGGGGCACCAATGGCGGTTCACGGACCAGACACAAGGGGCCGCCACCAGAAACGCCACCGCCAACTCCACCAGAAACAAACGCCACCAAGGGCCCTGGGCGAGGTTCGCGCAACCACGCAAGGTAAAGGGAAGCCACCCAAGCGGGGAGCATTCCTGTTCCGGAATTTCCTCCTCTCGACTCTCCCCAACCTCGTGGGGATCCATGGGTTCCTCCGGTTCCATGCCGGCGGCTGTTTAATTCTCCTTGACGGAGGGTGGCGGTTGTTCGCCCTCGCCTTCAGCTTGGGGAACTTCGATCACAGGAAGGGCATACCTAAGTTTCATAACATCATCCACCTCGATCTCGATGTGGTAAGGGCCGGCAGCTTGAAACTGCAATTGGCCAAAGACGCTGGCGTTGGTGGCGCTGTTGTTGGGATCATCCAGCTTGAACTTGACCTTGCTTTCGCGAAGCTGGGTCTGTCCATCGGGGGCGATGAGCCTGACACGCTCGACGAAGCTACCCACGCCGGCGGTCCAACGATTGAACACGCAAATCTTCAGGGCGGTGACGGGCAACTGCGGCACGCGGATGTGGTTGAGGATTCCCACCAGGATAAAGTTGCCGGTGGCTTCCTGTCGGATGTCCTCGCAGAGCAGGGAGCACTGGAGGTCGGGGAGAATTCGTGTGGCTTCCATTTCTAAATTAATTCAGGGCCAAGCCGCGGGTGGCGGCGGCGGCTCGGACAGTGTTGGCCAAGAGCATGGCAATAGTCATGGGGCCCACGCCGCCGGGGTTGGGGGTGATCCTGCCGGCGATGGGCTGAACGGCGGCGAAATCAACATCACCCACCAGGCGGGTGCCATTCTTGGCCATAGGATCGTCAATACGGTTCACTCCAACATCAATGACCGTGGCACCGGGCTTGACCATGTCGGCTTTCACAAATTCCGCCACGCCCATGGCGGCAACGAGGATATCGGCGCGGCGACAATGAGTGTCAATGCCGCTGGTCGCCGAGTGGCACAGGGTCACCGTGGCGTTTGCCCCCTGGGCCTTTTGCCCGAGCATCGCGGCCAGAGGTTTTCCCACGATGTTGCCCCGCCCAAGAATCACCACCTCGGCGCTGGCAATATCCACCCCGGATCGCAACAGCAATTCCTGAACGCCGGCGGGCGTGCAGGGCAGGAATCCATCCGTGTCACCCAGCAGAATCTTGCCCATGTTTACGGGATGAAAACCATCAACATCTTTCCCGGGTGAAATGGTGTTAAAGACGGCAGCGCTGTCGATCTGCGACGGAAGGGGCGCCTGAACTAAAACGCCATGAATGGTGGCGTCAGCGTTCAACTCGCCCACGAGTTTTAAAAGATCCTTCTGGGAAGTGTCCCCGGGCAGGGCATAGGTTCGGGAATGAATGCCAAGCTTGAGGCACGCCTTCTCCTTCATGCCCACATAGACCCGCGAAGCGGGATCCTCACCCACGCGGACAAAAGCCAAGCCCGGCTGCAGGTTTCGTTCCTGCAACCGGGCCACAGCCTCGCGGGTTTCCTCGTGGATCACTCCGGCGATGGCACGGCCATCGATGAGGTTGTCCATCGAGTCGTCCGCCACGATTATTTGTCCGGCGACGCCTCGGTATCGTCGAGTGTCTTCAGGGTCTGCACCTTGAGGACGGGAAGATTCGGCCAGCGGGGGTCGACGGCCTCCTCGCCTGTGAGCAAAACACGCCGCCCACGCAGGATCTCCAGAGAGAGCTTGGGGTGATCCAAGAAGAGGAAGTTGATCTCCTTTCCAGACTCAATGTGCTCCAGCACGAACCGCGATGGGGCCTGCAGATTGATGTTGGTCTGCACGTAGCCTTCCCGGGTGACGATGCGCACAGGTGCCTTGGGCTCCGTGGGCTTGGCCGCTTGCGCAGGTTTCGAGTTGTCCTTCGGTTGCACCTTGGCCAACTCGGCGGGCTTGGTGTTGTCCTTGGACTCAACCTTGGCCAGTTCAGCCGGCTTAGTGTTTTCCTTGGGCTCATCGACCTTGGCAACCTCCGTCGGCTTGGTGGGCTCAACCGGACTGGCCTTGGAGGAATCCTTGGGCACACCTTCACCGGCGCCAGGCGCGGGCTTGGGCGGTTGGGGCTCCTTGACATCCACCTTCTCCGGGGCAGGTTTGGTTCCGGTCTCCGGCTTGGGGGCCGTTGGGCTGACAATCTTGCCGGGCTCAGCCGGACCACCGGACTTGGCAGCCCCTTCGCCAGGCGAGATTTGCTTGCGCTTAAGCGGAGGCGTGGGCCGACTTTGCTTCACGGGGATGGGCGGAGCTGGGAACGCCTCGGTGGGACCGCCAGCACCTGACTGCGTGGGGGCAAGGGCCTTAATGGGGATGGAAATGATTTCCACCGGCTTGGGCCGCTCTGGCCGTGGCGGAGCAACACCGGGCGGTGTCCCAGCGGGCACTCCGGAGGTAATGCGCGCGGAGGTGGGATCGGGCACACCCACCGTGTTGGAAGCCACGCCACCAGCAGCTCCAAAGGCAGCCATGGCAACCTGATCCTTGGCCACAAATTGCGCGGCGACAAAAACCTCCGTTGCCTCGGGCGCCAGAATTTCCATCCAACTGCCCTGCGCCGGGCGGTCGGTCAACTGCACATTCGCTCCCTTCGGGATTCGGCCGAGAATAGGATACTTCTGCCCAGGACCGGCACGCACATTCAAGGTCGAGGCTTTCACGTCGCCAACCCTGATGGCCACTGGCTCTCCGGCCGGCCCCTGAATCTGCACGTTGCGAACGTTGATGACGTAATCCTTGTGGACGAAAAGCGCCACATTGGCGGGAACTTGCACACGATACCACCTGCGCGGATCACCCGCCTTGGGCGCGGGCAGTGTCACCTCGCCAAGCACCAGCACGGGCTCCTGTTTTTGGAATGTAAACACGGGGAAGCTGAACACCGTGGCGCGGCCGCGGGCGTTGACCTTGCTGCCGGTAATTTTGCCAATCCAAGCGCCCGGCGGCAATTGCGGCAGGGGAGCCGCGGCCGGAATAGCCGCAACCGGTGGCGTGACGGGCGTAGGCTGCGGCACAGCCGCAGGAATGCCGGGCGCAGCGGCGGGACTTGCTGCCGGCCCGGGCACACCGGGCACAGCCAATACGCCGGGCGGCAGGGCAGGAGATGCGGCCGGTGGCACTGCCGGCCCCGGAACGGCGACCACACCATTCGGCAGCGGAGGCTGGGCGGTGGGTGTGGGTGCGGGCGTGCCCGGAACCGCGGGCGGGGGCGCAGGCGGCGCGGACAGGGCGGTCATGGCGGCCATCGCCGCCACGCTGAGGAGCTTGCTTGTCGTTTTCATTTTTTTGCCAATAGTGTTTTAACTTCCGTGTCCGTCAGGGTGCGCCACTTGCCGGCGCGCAATTCGCCCAGTCGGATGGGACCGATGCGCTCACGCACCAGCCGGGTGACCTTGAACCCCATCGCGGCGAACAGCCGACGCACCTCGCGGTTCTTGCCCTCCGCCAGTTCCAGCTCAACCACACTGCGCGTGTTATTGCTGGCCAGCAGGCGGGCTTTCTCCGCACGCAGGCGTTCGCCCCGGTGAGTCACGCCGCGGGTCAAGCGCCCCGGCACAGTTTCCTTGACGCGCCCCTCCACCTCGGCCACGTACAATTTGCGGACACCGTGCCGCGGATGCGTCATGCGCAACGCGAACTCGCCGTCGTTTGTGACAAAGATCAACCCTTCACTCTCACGGTCCAGCCGCCCAACCGGGTAACAATGCCGCCATTCTTTTGGCAGCAAATCCCCCAGCAAAGGCCGGCCTTTCTCGTCCCGCCGCGAGCACACGTGCCCACGCGGCTTGTGGACCGCAAGGTACAACTTGCGTTTTGGTTGGATGGGAACCCCGTCGACGACCACCTCATCCCGGTCTGGATCCACCTTGGACCCCAGCACGCGGATGGTCTGGCCATTCACCTCCACTTTGCCAGCGCGGATGAGCGCCTCGCCCGTTCGCCGCGAAGCCACCCCGGCTTCGGACAGGTATTTTTGCAGGCGTACCGTGGACATGGACCACCGGCCCGTTCACCAACCTGGAACAGTCGATCCGGGCCAAAGCCCGTTCGCCGTTGCGCGAGGTTATTCCTCGTGCTTGGTCTTCTGCAGACCCGTCACGCGGTCCCCTTCCTTCCACTGGCCACGCTGCTTGAGCAGGGCCACCCGCTCGTAACGGCGAAGCACATTGCGCTTCCCGCCGAGGGCGCTTCCGGATTTAAGGCTGCGATGTTGCGACATTTCTGTTCCTTCTACTGGCCGCCCGGGAAACCGGCTCTTGCATGGCAAAAACCAACGTCCGCAGACGGCACCTTGGTTTTAGCACGGTGCCGGTACTTGGCAAAACGAACTTGCTAACATCATTGTCAGCAATTCACAAAGGTTTTTTTTCACAAACAACAATCCGTGGACGGTTGTGGACAAGATCCAACCCCTTCTGTAAATTACCCGCGCGCGCCCAGATGCGCCGCAACGCATGCAAACGCTGCTCATCGCCCTCCTCTCCGGCATTGGCTTCCTTGTCGCCTACCACACCTACGGCCGTTGGCTCGGCAGTAAAATCTTCCGCCTCTCTGCCAAGGCCATCTGCCCCAGCGAACGCCTCAACGACGGCGTCGACTACGTGCCCACCAGCAAGTCTGTCGTCTTCGGCCATCACTTCACCTCC
>PBVU01000060.1:0-12025 GCA_002728775.1 Verrucomicrobiales bacterium
GGCACCATGCATTACGCCCAGTGCGACAACATCGATTTCACGCATCACTTGTTGAATAAATTGAACCGATAGCTCACGCAGAGGCATGAAGTGTTTTTTCTCTGTGCCTTCGTATGAGAATTAAAATGAATCCCGGCCGTTTCCAATCCATCACCAGCAAATTCGCCAATCTGCGCATAGCCGTGGTGGGCGATTACAGCTGCGATCGATATCTGGAAATTGATCCAGGTAAAAAGGAGATCTCGATTGAGACCGGACTCCCTGTGCATAACGTCACCCACGTGCGCGCCCAGCCCGGGGCTTCCGGCACGGTGGCCAACAACCTCGCTGCACTCGGCGTAGGCGAGATTTGGCCAGTTGGCTTCTGCGGCTGCGACGGGGAAGGCTACGAACTCTACCGTGCTCTTGAACAAACGCCCGGGGTACGGATGAAATATTTTTTTGAGAGCGAAGAGCAACGTACATTCACCTACTGCAAACCGCTCCTCATGCACCCCGGTCAACCTCCGGAGGAACTGAACCGGCTCGACAGCAAAAACTGGCATCCCACTCCCACAACGCTCCAACATCAACTGGCCAACGCCGTTCGGTCGCTGACGAAAGACGTGAACGCGGTCATTGTGTTGGATCAGGTGGACACACCGGAAACCGGCGTGGTCACTCGCTCAATGCTTGAAGCACTGGACGAAGTGCGCGACACATGCCTTATCATCGGTGATAGTCGCCGTGGACTGAAGGATTGGCCAGCGATCATTTATAAGATGAATGCTGACGAACTGGCCCAGCTCAGCGTCGAATCCAACGAACCCTCCATAGCCGCCAGCGCCCTGGCCCGACAGACCGGCCAACTCGTTTTCGTGTCACTCAGTGAAAACGGCATTGTCGGCGCGGACGCCAACGGCAACGTGGAACAACGCCCTGCCCTGCCCGTTTCTGGAGAAATCGATATCGTCGGCGCCGGCGACGCCGTGATGGCCAACCTCACCACTGCCCTCGCCGCCGGAGCCAGCACCGGCCAATCCCTCGAACTCGCCAACGCCGCCGCCTCTGTAGTCATTCACAAACTCGGGACCACTGGTGCCGCCTCATTGACAGAGATCAAAAACCTAATTACGAACCAACTTAATTAGCGCCAAAAACTTTTTCCGGTTTCGGATCGCCCAAGATCAGCATCCCATCAGCAGCAAAACCTTCAAGCCAACGACCGTTCCCGTCCCATTGACTGCTGGTGGTTTGAACGGTACTCAACCGCTCGGGAAACGCAATCGGCTTCGATTTCCCATCCAAGGTCATCACACGCGCTTCCTTTTCAGAAAAACAGGTCAGCAACAGTGTTTTATCCCGCTGCCACACGACTTCGAGTGATGCCGCCCCCTCCGCAAACATAATCGTATTTCCCCGCCCCGTTACCTCCAGACTTTCCGAATCAAGGAAGACCACCTCGATTTCTGCAATCTTTCTTGGAATGATCAATCCCGCCTCCCTTGGCCAACTACGCCTGGACAATTGGCATCGCGCCAAGACTTTTCCGTCCGGCGAGGGAATCACGCGAACGAACGGCAGACTACGGTGATACCATGGCACCTCATAGACCAATTGAACCCCGCCATTTTTCAAACCCATCCGAGAAAATTGGATGTGCGAATCCGTTCGGATCTGGGACAACACATATCCCGCCCGCTTCATTAGGTATGCAGTCTCGACACTTCCCGCTTGCCGGCGCCCAACCTCCCTTCGGCCCGAGCCATCTCTCTGCTGCATATATAACTGGAATTCATTGTTGCGTACCCGGCCGGGAATGAATGGCGGGTCTGAATTCATGGAAATTTCATGCGAAAAATCGGCTCCCAAAATCCACGCATCATCATCACCGAAAACCAGCGCCGTCGTGCCCGAGCGCTTTTCCCAAACGAACGCCCCCACGACCGTGATACAACCCACACAAGCCAAGGCCAAAATTGGCAGAACCACCTTCTTCATTACACATCACAAACCCGCGCTGCATGTCGCAATGCCGCTTTTTTGTCCTTCCACGTGGGGATGAATTCCTGGGCAACATATCCCTTATAGCCCGTTTCAAGAATAGCCCGCATCACGGCTGGATAATTGATTTCTTGCGAGTCGTCCAATTCCGCCCGGCCGGGGTTACCCGCCGTGTGGTAGTGCCCGATGATGTCTTTGTACTGCCTGATGCGCCGGATCACATCGCCGTTCATAATCTGAACGTGATAAACGTCAAACAGCAGCTTCATTCGCGGCGAACCCACCAAGCGAACCAATTCGGCGCAATGATCCACATCATCCCCAAAATAACCCGGATGCCCCTTCATGGGATGTGAATCATCCCGGGTATTCAAGTGCTCCAGAACAAGGTTTACCTCGCGTTTCTCTGCATAGCCCATCATCGATTTCCAAAAATTAACGCAATGCTTCGCACCCTGTTCGGGCGCAATCCCCTTCTCCCCAAACCCCGTAAATGTGATGACACTGGGACATCCCACCTTCACCGCCACATCAATCGCTTCCGTCAACTTTGCCTGACACATTGCGTGATGCCGAGGAACGCACGGCCCCGTTTTAAACCCATGACTCCCAACCAGCGACACCCCCAAACCAGTCGCCCGCACCTTGGGATAAACCATCCGAGGCACCCCCTCTATCCCCGCCATCCCAATTTCCTTCACCCACTTCACCAATGTTTCCGCATCCACAGGATCAGGCGCGGACTTGAAGCACCACCCCATCACGGATTGTTTGATTCGCCCCTTGGTTACCTTGAAATCGTCATCCGCTCCGTTAAGAGGCACTTGTGCCGACACCGCAACCACACTCGAAACACCCGCGCCAACAAGAAGTCTCCGCCGTGATATACCCATGCCCAAGTCTCGACAATCCCGCCCCAGAGGCAAGCGCATTTCACCGCAGCCCCTTGGGAAAACTTTCCGTTGAAACTTTTGAACAAACCCGCAACGCTCCCGTCCAACGAGGGTTAACACAAAGGAGAAACAATGAAGAAAACGATTTTAGGCATCACCGCAGCTATGGCTCTGGGTACAGGCTGTGCAACCGACACAGGCACCGGGGCGTTGATTGGGGGCGGAATTGGTGCCGCTGCAGGCCAACTGATTGGCGGCGACACAAAGTCGACCGTCATAGGCGGCGCGATCGGCGCGGCTGTGGGTGGTGCGGCGGGCAACCAACGTGACGCACAGAAAAAAACGAACCCATAATTGCCCCTGTCAGGCCAATTTTCCAGCCGCCTTCCGGCGGCTTTTTTGCGCCTCAAGAATATAGAAACATTTGCAGGGTTGACGAGCCGCCAAATAAAACGTGAAATCCGGCTGTTGTTACAACCCCAACTAAAGGACATAAACTAATGAAGATTAAACTGTTTGTTCTAGCGACTGCCTTTGTGGCATTCCTGTTCGCCGGCTGCGAATCCACTGAACCTACGGCCGCCCCGGCCGAGAAAGCAAAAGCGGCACCTGATGGTGCCGGGGAGAACAAAGACAAGAAATAAAGCCACACTATATGTAAAGCCAGCCGCCTATTCCGGGCGGCTTTTTGCTTTTCATAAGGTGCAGCCAACTTGACTAGCTTGAAGATCGACTCTCCTTTTCCGGTATTGGCGATGCCACCCGACCGACCACCACCTTGTGTTGAACATTAACATCAACAGCAAAAACCCTCTTATCTAAAAATTAAGACAACGCCAGCCCTTAGCCAACATCATGACAACCCCCGAAGGCACTGCAAGGAATGTCGACTTGGTTTGCAAATGGTTAATTGCGATTAAGCCTACCCTATTTTACTCTAATCTTCATTCCATCCAAAACACACAAAACTAACTCGCCAACCTTTTGCAATTTTGCCTATTTTCTCCCAGCACCACGATATGCCAAAGGAAATTGTCATCGAATATTGCGCAGCTTGAAACTATGAGCCCCATGCCGTCGGTCTGGCGGAACGGCTCATGAAGCTGAAGCAGCGCATCGGCGCCTTGAAGTTGGTTCCATCCGACGGCGGCGTTTTTGAAGTTACTGCGGATGGAAAAATGCTCCATTCAAAACGGGCAACGGGAGAGTTTCCCGCCCCCGATGATGTCCTGCGGGCTGTTCAAGCCCTGCGGTAAACTTCGCGGTGTCTCCCCGCCAAAACCATTTTTCTGGAGAGTTGAGGGTGCCTGGTGGCCCCCGCGGTCTTCAAAACCGTTGTCGGTTCGTAACCGGGCCGAGGTAGGTTCGATTCCTACCCTCTCCGCCAATTCAAATAATCGTACTCGCATTTCTCCCCTCCTCCTCGAACTCGATTCTTTTTCCGATTACGAAGTACGAGCAGGAGGTAGATGTACGATTCATCACCGCCATGACTGATCCCATTCGCCTAACTCAATATAGCCATGGCGCCGGTTGCGGTTGCAAGATTTCACCCGCCGTACTCGAGGAAATCCTCAGCCAAGCCGGCAAGCCAGAACCACATGCCCAACTGCTCGTCGGCAATGACTCCAAAGACGACGCCGCCGTGTATGACTTGGGGAACGGCCAAGCCATCATAAGCACCACGGATTTTTTCATGCCCATCGTGGACGATCCGTTCGACTTCGGCCAAATCGCCTCCGTCAACGCCATTAGTGACATCTACGCCATGGGTGGCACCCCGCTGATGGCCATCGCCGTGCTGGGTTGGCCGATTGAAAAACTCCCTCCCACAGTCGCCAGCCGCGTACTTGAAGGAAGCCGCGCGGCATGCAATCGAGCTCGCATCCCACTTGCGGGAGGACACAGCATTGATACTCCCGAACCCATTTTCGGCCTCGCCGTTACAGGGCAAGTGCAAGTGGAAAATCTCAAGCGCAACGACACCGCCAAGCCTGGTTGTGAACTCTTTCTCACCAAACCCCTTGGCGTCGGCCTGGTAACCACCGCACAAAAGCGAGGCATTGCTGAAACTGCTGACGTGCAACGGGCTGTTGAGCAAATGACCGCTCTCAACCAAATCGGCAGCCAACTCAGCGCCTTGCCTGAAGTGAATGCCATGACCGACGTCACTGGCTTTGGCCTGCTCGGTCACCTCACCGAAATGTGCGAAGGCAGTGGCGTAAGTGCCGTGATCAACAGCGCCTCCGTTCCAAGACTGCCAAACACCGATCAATACATTGCCGAAGACTGCGCACCCGGCGGCACCGACCGTAATTTCGACAGTTATGGTCACCGCATCAGCCCGCTCACTGACGCCCAACGCGCCCTGCTCTGCGACCCCCAAACCAGCGGCGGCTTGCTGGTGGCCGTCATGCCCGACGGGCTTGAAACCTTTAACAAGGCCACATCGGAACTGAACCTAACCTCCTTCGGAAAGCTCACCGATTACACCCAGCCCCTCATCACCGTCAACTGATGCCCAAGGCCAACAAAAACCTGCGTGCCATCCCCGGCGTCGATACGCTTCTCGAGGCGATGCCCGACTGCCCCCTGCCACGCCCGCTCGTGGTTGCCACCATTCGCAAGGAACTAACCACACTCCGCAAGGCAAAAAATATCCCGGCCACAGATGACATCATCAAAACCGTTCGCCAGCGTTTGAACGACCTTGCCCTGTCCCGACTACAACCAGTCATCAATGCAACCGGTGTGATCATCCACACAAATCTCGGACGCGCTCCAGTGTCGGTACCGGACAACGCCGGCTACACAAATCTGGAAATCGACCTCGCCACCGGCCGACGCGGCAAGCGCGCACCTTACGTCGAGAAATGCCTTGCCGAGCTTTGCGCGTCGGAAGCGGCAATGGTCACCAACAACTGCGCCGCCGCCCTTGTGCTAATCCTGCGCCAACTCACCGCGGCCCGAAAGGAAGTTGTCATTTCACGAAGCGAACTCGTGCAAATTGGCGGCGGCTTTCGCATTCCAGATATTCTGGAAACCAGCGACGCCATCCTTCGCGAAATCGGCACCACTAATCGCACTGACCTCAACGATTACGCCAAGTCCATCAACGCCAACACCGGACTGCTCCTCAAGGTGCACCACAGCAATTTTTTCATGGATGGCTTCGTGGCCGCTCCCAGCCGCCGTGAACTGGCTACACTTGCGCGCAAAAAACGCGTCCCCTTTGTCGAGGATCTTGGTAGCGGCGCACTGCTGCCCACCGAGGACTGGGCCGGCGGCCACCATGAAACCACACCCCGAGAAGCACTCAAGACCGGCGTAGACATCGTTTGCTTCAGCAGCGACAAGATGCTTGGCGGCCCCCAAGCCGGCGTCATTGCCGGCAAGGCAAAACACATCAATGCGTTGAAAAAGCATCCCTTCTTCCGCGCCTTGAGATGTGACAAGCTCATCCTGTCAGCCTTGCAAACTGTCGCAGAAACATACCTTCACAACGAAGGCGAATCGCTTCCACTCAACCAAGTGCTGCGCGCCACTCCCCAGTCCATCAAGCATCGGGCCAACAAACTCGCCAAAGTACTCAGCGAACTGCCCTTGGAAATAATTGTTGGTGAAGGCGAATCCCAAGTAGGAGGAGGCGCTTTACCACAAGTCAAACTACCGAGCATGACGGTGGACCTTATCCCTGACGGCATCACCCTCAAGGATTTCGCTGCTCATCTGCGCCGCGCCCCCATGCCAGTGATCGGTATCATTCAAAACCACCGTTTCCGCTTGGATCTGCGCACCGTGCCCCCCGAACAGGACAAGACACTCCTTCAGTCCATCCAGTCAATTTTTACATGAAAACAATCCTGACAACACTCATTGCACTGGCCACGGCCAGCGGATTTGCCACCGAGAAAACCATCGTGCGTAACACGGATCGATTCGAGCTCGTCTACCAACTGACCGTCCCGAAACTGGCTGAACCGGGCACACTCTGGATTCCCTTGGCACGACCGGATGCTCATCAGAAATTTGATGTGCTCACCATTCAATCCTCCCTTGCATGGCATAGAGTCCGCGATAAATCGGGCCAGAATGACATTCTCGTGATGAAGCCGAAACCCACAGACCATGGCCAACGCGTTACCATCCGATACCAAGTTACCCGCAGGGAAAAACGCGCCCACCATGAGACTGGTGATCCAAAGGTGCATCTGCGCGCCGAGAGACTGGTGCCATTGAACGCGCGGTTCACCACGATTGCCAAATCCACCACTGCCAAGGCGAAGGATGACCACGACCGGGCTCGTGCCCTTTATCGCCATGTGCTTGACCACATGCGTTACAGCAAAACTGGCAAAGGCTGGGGCCGGGGCGACGCACTATACGCCTGTGATGCGAGAACCGGAAATTGCACGGATTTTCATGCCTACTTTATCGCCCTATGTCGCGCCATCAACATCCCTGCACGCTTTGCCATCGGCTTCACCATCCCAGCCGACAAGGATGCCGGCGCCATCGGCGGTTATCATTGCTGGGCGGAATTTCACGCCAACGGCAAATGGATACCAGTGGACATCAGCGAAGCAGACAAACATCCAGAACTGGCCAATTACTATTTCGGACATCACCCGGCCAACCGGCTTGAACTCAGCCGCGGCCGCGACATCGCCGTCAAGCCCGCCCCAAAATCAGGCCCCTTCAATTATTTCTTTGGCCCCCACCTTGAAGTCAATGGCAGGAAAATTCCGGTGAAAGCCACGTTTGAATTCAAACGCCTGCCCCCCCAATAGCGGCTTCTCTCGCCCGATGGAACCACTCCATTACATCCTCGCAACCGCCGGTCATATCGACCACGGCAAAAGCGCCCTTGTCCGGGCGTTGTCCGGCAGTGACCCGGATCGTTTACCCGAGGAAAAAAAGCGAGGCATTACCATCGACCTTGGCTTCGCTCACCTTGATCTATCTTCAACTGATGGGAGACCTATCAGTGTCGGCATCATTGATGTTCCCGGTCACGAAGATTTTGTAAAGAACATGGTCGCCGGTGTTGGCTCTGTCGATTGCGGCCTGCTTGTTGTTGCCGCTGACGATGGTTGGATGCCCCAGACAGAGGAACATTTTCAAATCCTCGACTACCTTGGCGTTACCCACGGCATTGTCGCCCTCACCAAGGCAGACCTTCCTGATGCCGATGTGGAACTTGCCACGGAAGATGTGCGCGAACGGCTCGCCGGTTCGCCCTTGGAGCAGGCACCCATCATCCCCGTATCCGCACACACGGGCGAAGGTCTTGAGACCTTGAAAATCGCGCTTGCCACCTCACTGGCACAAATTCCTCCACCGATGAATGACGGCAAACCGCGGCTGCTGGCCGATCGTGTCTTCACCCTAAAAGGCATCGGCACGGTCGTTACCGGCACACTGTCCGGCGGCTCCCTGAGCCACGGCCAAACCATCACCCTCCAACCCGGCAACCGCAAGGCACGCGTACGTTCGCTGCAATCCCACAATCAAGAGGTGAAGATCGCCCCTCCCGGCACCCGCACAGCCGTCTGTCTCAGCGACGCATCGCGCCAGGATGTTTTACGCGGAGAAACCCTCACCCTTCCACACCTCGGCGAACCATCCGAAACTGCCGATATTCATATCCAGCGCTCCCCCAACAGCCCCCAACGTATCCTCCGCAATCACACCCGCATCCGGGTTCATCATGGCAGCGCCAACACGCCTGCGCGACTTGTGCTGATGGATCAAAAGGAAATCAAGCCCGGCGAATCTGAATTTGCCCAACTGCGCTTTGAGTCGCCCGTGCATCTTCTCGCGGGAGACCGCGTTGTCATTCGAGACTGGCCCGAGACCTCTACTCTCGCCGGCGGCATCATCATCGATCCCACAGCCCCCCGAAGAGGCTTTCGCTCCCCGCCCCAACGGACACTGCTTCAACAATGCGCCCAAGCCGTCAACCCCGATGACCCCGCCAAGTGGGCCAAGGCACACCTTCAACGACTTGGCGCCGTACTCCGCAGGAACCTGTTGAAGCAATCCCGCTTCGGTGAATCCCAGATCGATGCCGCATTGGGTGTAATCGATACGGTGCAAATCAAGGATTGGGTTGCCGACCCCGAGTGCTGGAAAAATGCCCTCAACGCTGCGGCTACTCTCATCAACACCGAGCATACACAACACCCCGAACGCCCCGGACTGCCATTGGCCACCCTGCGCAAGGCCCTCCGCGAATACCTCCCTACAGATTCCATCGACATCCTCTTGGACGACCTGTGCACCAACGGTTTTAGCCGCAATGGCACCCTCCTGTCCCGCGACTCCCATACCCTCACCCTGCCTCCAGCCATGCAGGCCGCCGCCGAGAATGTCCGTGCTGCACTCCGCGCCAAGCCCATGGAACCACCAGCCCGCAAGGATTTGGGCCACCCAGACGCCCTCCGCTTCCTGTTCGACAACGGTGAAGCCGTTGAGCTCTCACCGGAACTGGCCATGGACACCCATGCGTTTGACGAAGCAGTAAAATCAGTGCGCACCGAACTTGCCTCTGGCGGCGCCAAAGCCAGCAAACTTCGCGAAGTGATTGGAACAAGCCGTCGCGTGCTCATCCCGCTTTTGGAAAAAATGGACAAGGAGAGCATCACCCTTCGGCAAGGCGACCTTCGCATCCTGCGTCAGCAGGGCTGACTAGCGATAGTCTCCCCCGTTGAGACTATTCACCACGCTCTTCTGCCAAGCCGCCAGTTCCGTCTTCAATCGTGTCAAGCGTTCCGGCTGAGCTTCCGCTAAATCCCTCTGCTCCACCTCGTCCACACGCAGGTTAAACAACTTGTAGCTCACCGAGAGGCCCCGCTTGTTCGGAATCCGGTGCAGCTTCCAGTCACCAGAAATCCAGGCCGCGGGACCAGGAAAAGTATCCAGCGGATATTTCTTGTCTATCTGACCGGCTTCCGGCGCTGGCTTTTGTTTGCCCGTCCGTTGCTCTTCCCTTAAGGCCTCCAAAATCTGCCGCGCGCGCATGCCTCTCCCCCCCGTCCTGTAATGCCAAAACCCCATCGGCTTCACCCTCCGAAAATCCTTTCCGCGAACCAAATCCGCTAAGCTGACCCCATCCAGTATCGGCTGACCCCGCGTCAATTTTACTCCTGCCAATTCCAAGATTGTGGGGTAAATATCCACCGTGTTGGCTGGAACATTCGTCACCCGGTTTTTCCGGATCACCGCAGGCCACTCAATCAGCCCGGGCACACGAATGCCACCTTCAAGCAAATGGCCCTTTCTGCCAGACAACCCTCCCATGGAGTTGGGCTTCAAACCACCATTGTCACTGCAATACCAAAGAATAGTGTTGTCCGCCACGCCCAACCGGCGAAGCCCTGCCCGCAGTTCACCCATCGCGGCATCCATCGCGGTAATCTCCGCATAAAAATTTGCCGCCGCCTTGGTTTCACTCCCGTACATCTTGAGAAACTTTTCTGTTCCCACGTGCGGTCCATGCGGGTTGCCGAACCAAACCACCGCGAGAAACGATCGATCCTTCACCTTCTCCATCCAGTCGAGCGCCAGCTTGACGGTGACATGCGAACTTTCGCCCTGAGTTTCAATCACCTTGCCGTTGTGGCTAAAGAGCGGATCGTTCTCGTAAAAATTCGGCGCGGAAGCCCATTCATCAAAGCCGTTCTTGCCCGGAGCCACCTCACTGTCCGCCCGCACCGAGCCGAGATGCCACTTGCCAAAATGGCCGGTGGAATAGCCCGCGGCCTTGAGAGCCTCGGCGATGGTAATCTCATTTTTGCGCATCGTATGCCCCCACTGAAAGCACCCCATACGATTCGGATGCCGCCCCGTCAACACACTCGCCCTGGTGGGTGAACACACGGGTGCCGCCGCATAAAACCGATCCAGCCGCAGCCCCGTCTTCGCCATCGTATCAAATACCGGCGTCCTCAGCACCTTGTGCCCCATGTACCCCATGTCCCCCCACCCCTGGTCATCGGCCATCGCGAGGACGATGTTTGGCCGCTGGTCAGCCGCCACCAAGGACAAGCAACTTAGAACAACGGGGAGAGATATCGTTTTCATTTCTTTAATGGGATTTTGAGTTTTTCAAAAGTGGACACCTTCACCACGCGGATGTTGCCATCCCAGCCGCCGTTCACGGACTTGCCGTCCGCGCAATACAGTTGCCTGTTATTTGGCCCACTCAGCACGCCATAGCCGCAGTTGAAATTGTATTTGCCGACCACTTCAAACTTCGGCGGCACCTTCAGCAGCACACTGCCGTAACAGGCAAACCACCAATGCCCCTGTGCAAAGGCGGCCGCTTGGATGCCGAGGCGCGTCCAGCCGCTCTGGATGACGTGGCGTTTGATGAACTTGAAATTCTTGTCGTACTCGTAAACGTAATTTTCCGGCACGCCTTCCGGCAATCCGCCGACCACCATGAATCTTCCGTTCCGCTCCGCAATTCCGCCGGCGCCATGCTTCACCTGCGGCACCTTGTGCTTGGCCAACAGCTTGAGATCGCGCGCGGCGTAAACGTAAATCCAATTGTCTGCCCTGCCCTCAGGATGATTGAACGCCCCGAAATTCACCGCACAATACACCTTGCCGTTTACCAAGCACACATCACCATGATGATCCGCCACCGGGATTTTCTTCAAAACTTTACCCTGCGGATTCGTCTTCACCAGTGCCCGAGTAAAGCTCCAGAAAAAATTACCACCCTCATCTCGGCACACTCCCTGCAAATGTCCCGCATACTTTCCCTCGCACAACACAAACGCCGGTATCTCTTGAGCTTCTTTAGCTCTCAAGCTTGGGGTAGCGCCCATCAACAGCGGAATCAACCAAGCCGTCACAAGCCTCAGGATCATTTTCATTTTTCTTGGTGGGATATTTTGTTTTACCGAACGACTCTTCCAAATATCGGAATGCTTCAGCCTACGCCAACATCCTCAATCGTATAGCTCAATGAGAGTTTAATTCCACCAATTAGCCGTTCGCTCTATCTAATGTCAGAGGTGATTACTTTTCACCGTACAGATTTTCAATGATCTGAACGGCTTTAGGGTATGCCGGTTCGACGGCGAATTCTCCCCATTCATAAGCCGCGTATGGCGTTCTTGCCCGCCAAACGCCGTCCA
>PBVU01000061.1:0-6117 GCA_002728775.1 Verrucomicrobiales bacterium
GGTCTCGTCCGGGCCGTTTTGGTTGAAGGGGAGGGCGGGGTGGTAGTAGTCGGGGTATTGGTCGCCGTCGTTGTCTTGGCTGATTCTGGAGCGGTAGGTGGCGTCGTCTTCGTCTACGTTGTGCAGCCAGTTGAACCTGTGCTTGCCGCCCATGTTTTTGCCTTCGTTGCCGCTCACGAGCCAGGCGATTTCGTTGGCGGGATGTTCGTCGTACTCGGAGTCGAACATGACGTCGGGCGGCGGCTCTCCTTCCTTCGGTGCCAGCGAGCTGCTGCCGATGTCCCTCGGGGACAGGGTGGCGGCGGCTTGCCGTTTCCAGACTCCCGTCCAGTGAGGGTGCGCCACCCCTTCGATTTCCTCCGTGGCGGGGTCTTCGTCGAGGATGGCGGCCGTGGAGGAGAGTCGGGTGTCGGGGCCGAGGTGCTTTTGCAACTCCCCCATGGCGACCATCAACCCCATGCGGGCGTTGCAGTCGGCCATGACCTTTTGCTTGCGCAGGTCCGTCAGCTTCAATTCCGAG
Source organism: Verrucomicrobiales bacterium (assembly GCA_002728775.1). GTDB lineage: Bacteria > Verrucomicrobiota > Verrucomicrobiia > Limisphaerales > UBA1100 > UBA6614. The sequence goes on from PBVU01000061.1 coordinate 521, forward strand.
CTGATGAGGGTGACCAAGGTGATGACGAGGATGAAGACCAAGCTCATCAGGGCCAAGCTCATGACGAGGGCGAACCCCCTCCGCCGTCTGTCCGGGCGGTGGTTCGAGCGGGCGGGTCGTTTGGGCGCTTTACCTCTCACCAATCAAACCACGCACCCTATGACGTGTCGCCGCACTCGCGCAAGAAACTTTAACAAAAGGGCGCCGGCGCTCACGGTTGCTCCCGGAGGAAGCGCAGGACGATGGCGTGGGCTCGGGCGAGTTGGCCCACGTCGAGAAATTCGTCCGCGACGTGGGCCTGGGCCACGTCTCCGGGGCCGAAGACGATGGCGGGCGTTCCGCCCATGGAGATGGGAGAAGCGTCGGTGAAGTAGGGGACGCCCCGGGACTTGCGGCGGTTGGCGGCCCGCAGGAAGTCCCGGACGAGGGGGAGGTCGGGGTCGGTGTCGAGAGGCGGGCAGGGGACTCCCCGGCTTTCCGTGATGGCGGGGCGGGGCAGGCCGCGCTTCTTCAACAAGGCTTGTATTTCGGCGAGAACGGAGGTTTCGGTTTCGCCGGGCAGGGTGCGGCGGTCCAGTTCGACGGAGCAGCTCGGCGGGACTACGTTGGGCTGGGAGCCGCCGCTGATCATGCCGAGGTTCACGGTGGGCGAACCAAGCAACGGATGGGAACGTCCGGCCAGTTGCTCGGCGTACTCGGTGAGGATGGTTTCGCTGATGCGGGCCATGGGCAGGACGGCGTTTTTTCCGAGTTGCGGGGTGGAGCCGTGGGCGGCCCGTCCCCGAGTTTCGAGGCGGATCCAGAGGTTGCCTTTGTGGGCGGTGACCACTTGGAGCAAGGTCGGTTCGCCCGCCACGGCGAGGTCGGCCTTGGGGCCGCGTTCGCCCAAGCGCCGGGAACCGGCTTGGCTCCATTCCTCGTCCACGAGGCCCGCGAAGATGATTTCCGTGTGGGCGGGCCGGGCCTTCGGCGAGTCGGCGGCAAGGTCCAGCAGGGCTTGGAAAAAGGCGGCGACGGAGCCCTTGGTGTCGCAGGCCCCCCGCCCGTGAAGCCGGTTGCTCCGGATGCGCGGGGTGAACTGTTTTTCCTCCGCCGGCACCACGTCCATGTGCGGAGCCAGCAGGATGCGGCGCTTCACCTTGCCGGCGGGGCGCAGGCGGACGAGCAGGTTGCGCCGGCCCGGCAGGACGGCTTGGCGGGATACGGAGAGGCCGCGCTTGCGGGCGAGGTCCGCCAGGAATTCGGCCACTCGTTCCTCGCCCGAGAGATCGGGCCTGTCCGGCAGGAGGGAGGGATTTACGCTGGGGCGGGCCACCAGCTCCCGCAGGAGCCGAACGACGGGAGGGAGAGAGGGCACGCGCTCCGGCCCTCTCAGAGTTCCGCCAGGCGGAGGTTCCGGAAGTCGATGCCCATGTTGCGGTTGCCGTGGAGCTGGATGCCGACGGGGCCCTCGGGAATGGCGGAGGAGGACTCGTAGTTCATCACTTCCTCCCCTTGCAACCAAACGGTGTACTTCTTGCCCACGGCCCGGATGCGGACGCGGTTCCAGTCCTTGGCCTTGAGCAGCTTCTTCACGTTCTTGGCCTCCACGGGATAGCCTTTGCCGGGGATGTAGGGGGAGCAGGTCATATCCCGCCGGAGGGAGCCGGATATGCCGATTTGGATTTGGTCCCGGTTGCGGACGTGGACGCCGGAATCGACCGTGCCCTCGCCGAAGCGAAAGTCGAATTCCATCACGAAGTCCTTGTACTTCTTCTCGGTCCACAGCACGGAGCCCTTTTTCTTGGGGCCGCTGCGGATGACCAGCGTCCCGTCCTTCACCTTGTACCAGCCGACCTTGTCGTTGCCGGCGGGCACTTGCCAGCCCGTCAGGTCCTTCCCGAGGATGGGTTTCAGCTCGGGTTCGGCGGCGGCCTTGTCCTTGGCGGCGGCGAGCCAGGAGGCGGAGAGGAAGGAAAGGGGGAAGAGGAGGAGCGCGCGGATGGTTTTCATGGGACTGATACGGATGAAGTGGATAAGGTGAAAAGAAACTAAAAGACTGCTTTTGCTCGCTTCCCGCAACCTACTTTTCGATGCGGTAAAGGTGGGTCTTGGTGCGGATTAGCATGGCGTCCCCGACCACGGCGGGAGAGGCCATGCTGCCGGCGTCCAGTTTGTTGCGGGCGAGGAGTTTGAAGTCCTTGCCTGCGGCTAGCACCGGGAAGTCGCCGCCTTCGGAGGAAAAGTAGAGGCGACCGCCGGCGTGTATAGGTGAGGCGGCGTACTGGCCTTTGCCGCCGAGGCGTTCGGCCCAGTGGACTTCGCCCGTGGCGGGGTCGGAGCAGGAGGCCACGCCTTCGTCGGAGGCCATGAAGAGGAGGCCGTTCAGCAGGATGGGCGAGGATTTCTTCGGTACGACTTTGCGCCGGGTCCAAGCCACGTGGGTGGCGTCCACGTCGCCCTTGCCACCCGGGCGGATGGCGGACATGGAGCCCATGCCGCTGTAGACGTAGACGAGGCCGCCCCGGTAAATGGGGCGGGAGGAGGCGTTCATGCCGCCCGTGCGGACGGTCCAGAACAATTCGCCCGTGCGGGGGTCGCGGCTTTCCGTGGCCCGGGCCGCCGGGCTGATGAGTTCGAGGCGGTCGCCATGCTTGATGACGGAGGGCGTGCAGTAGGCCTTTTTGGCGTCGCCGTTGTTGGTGCCGTAGTCGAAGGCGCGGTCCTTCCTCCAGAGGGTTTTTCCCGTGGCTTGGTCGAGGGCCACCACGTACTGGACGTCGAAACCGTCGAAGTGAACGATGAGGGACTTCTCGAAGGGAATGGGGCTGGCGGCGGCCCCTCGGTGGTGGTTGCACTTGAAGTCGCGCCGTTCCCACAGCTTCTTCCCCGTCTCGGCGTCCAGGGCCGCCGTGCCGTGCGTTCCGAAGTGGACGAACACCCTCCCGCCCTCGATGACGGGCGTGGGGGTGGCGTAGCTGTTCATCTTGTGGCAGTACTGCGGCTTCTCGTTCTCGAAGACGAGGACCTCCCGCAGCTTCCGCCCCGTGGCGAAGTCCAGGCAGACGGCCCACATTTTATTTCCGTCCGTCATGGCGTTGGTCAGCCAGACCTTGCCGTCCCGGACCACGGGGGAGGACCACGCCTTGCCCGTCACGGGCGTCTTCCACTTCACGTTTTCCGTTTCGGAAAAGGTGAGGGGGAGGGCGGCGTCGCCCGCGTCGCCGTCGCCGGCGGGACCTCGGAACTGGTTCCAGTGCTCGGGCTTGGCGCCCAGCTGGAGGGCGAAGGCGGAAAGGAAGGCGAAGGCGAGGACGCGGCGGCGCATGGGCTCAAAGCTCCTTGATGCGGAGGTTGCGGAACTGGATGAGGGCGGAGGCGTTGCTCCAAGTTTTCGACTTTTCGTTGTAGCCGCCGTGGTGCTGGAGGGCGATGGGCCCTTCCTTGCCCACGCCGGGCATGTTCGATTCGTCCAACACCGTCTTGCCGTTGAGGATGACGGTCACGGTCTCCCCCTTCATCGTGATTTCCATTTCGTTCCATTGGCCCACGGGCTTGTCCGCGTTCACCTTGGGGATGGAGCCCTTGCGGATGGCCGGGGTCTTGCTTCCGTGGTAGGCCCAGAGCTGGCCCGAACCGCAGGGCCAGCACCACAGGTTCACTTGCGATTTACCCGTGCCTCGCAGGAATATGCCGGAGTCCGCGTTCTTCACCGGTTTGTTGCCGACGTGGTTGCCCTCGGCGTCGAACAGCTTGGCGTTGTAGGTCGGGCCCGCCGTGCGCTTGAAGCGCCAGTCCAGCCGGAAGACGTAGTTCTTGAAACTCTTCTCCGTGACGAGGTTTCCGCCCTTGGCCTCGTAGTCGATGACCCCGTCGACGACTTGCCAGTTGTGCGCCTTGCCCGGCAGTTTCCATCCCGAAAAATCCTTCCCGTTGAAGAGGGCGACGAAGCCGTCCTCCTTTTTCGCGGCCGTGAGGCCGGAGGCGAGGGCGAGATTGGCCGCAAGGGCGGCGAGGAGTGATGCTGCGCGCTTCATGGCTTGAGTTCGTTGAGTTTTTCGGATTCAGCCCAACTTGGCCAAGCCTCTTGCGCAGGCTTCGCGGACGTGGGCCTCGTTGTCGGCCGTTCGGGTCTTGGCGAGGGTTTCGTAGATGACGGCGGCTTCCTTCTTCTTGCCTGCGGCGGCCAGAGCTTCCGCCAGTTGCAGGCAATAGCCCGTGGACTTTATGCGGCCCCAGCCCTTTTCCTTCTTCGAGCCGGAGAGGAGCAACCCGGCGTCCTCCGCCGAGGCGATGCGCATCAGGCCCCACAGGCCCGCCAGACGGATTTCGAGGTCGTCCTCCTTGGCGGCGGCCCGGAAGACTCCGGCGGATTTTTCGTCCTGCAGGACGCCCAAGCCCTGCAGCGCGGTGAGACGCGGCGCGCCCTTGGCCTTCGGGTAAGCCTTGCGGAAATGCTCCACCGTAGCCGGCCCGATGGCCTCCAACGCCTGGGCGGCGTACTCGTAAAGGTGTTCGTCGCCGTCCGTGAGGAAAGGCGCGATGGCGGCCCCCTCCTCAGGCCCGCCGCAAACCTGAAGCTGCCGCAGGATGAAGCCCTTGACCGCCTTGGGGCGCTCGTCCGACAAGGTGGAGGCGAGGGCGGAGGCGAAGGCCCGGCGGGTTTTCGTCTTCCCCGGGCCGCCCACCCGGATGGCGGTGGCGTGCAAGGCGTGGCGGGCCTGCACGTCGTTCCCTTTGCCGGGTTCGACGATGAGGTCCACGAGTTCGCGCAGCGTCTTTCCGCCGCCCGCGAGGATTTGGCCGACGGCCTTTTCGCAGGCCTCCTTGTCGATGACGTTGAGGATGCCCCCCTTGGGGTCGGGAAAAGCTTGGATGATGTCTTTGGCGCTCATTGTACGGAAACGTCGTTGAGATGGTTTGCAGAATTTCCGGAGCGTCTCACAAGCGCCACGGGGCGCTCATGGGGACGTTCAGGAAGCGGTTGGCCTCCGCGTCGTTGACGAAGACTTCTTTGTCGGGGTCGTAGTTCAGCTTTCGTCCCAAGCGAATGGCGAGGTTTGCCAGGTGCAGGATGCAGGCGGCCCGGTGGGCGGCCTCGGCGTGCCCGCCCGCCTTCTTCCTCTGCTTCACGGCTTCCCCGAAGGACAGGAGCGGATCGGGGTCCGGCATGGCCTTCACCTTGGCTTGGTCCTCGGCGGAAAGGTCGTTCATGCTCACGTCCCGGACGGGCTTGCGGTCGTAGGCGGGGCCCCATTCTCCGCTCTCCATCACGAAGCGGAAACCGTCGGCGTACTTCAACTCCACCCACGCCCACATGCCCGTCACCTCGGGATGGGAAGGTGGGGCGAAGGGCGTGATTTCCACCGGAGAGGTGTAGTCCTTGGCGTAGGTCCACTGCTCGGGGTCGAAGTGGTGCTGGCCCATGTCGCACATGCCGCCTCCCTCGTAGTCCCAGTAGCCCCGGTGCGTGCCTCCCGTGCGCCGGCCTTCGTAGGGCTTCCACGGAGAAGGCCCGCAGTACAGGTCCCAATCCAGTTCCTCCGGCACGGTCTGCGGCGGAATGCCCGGGCGCCCGCTCCACTGCCTCACCTTCAGCCCGCCCTTCTTCATCCGTA